>CAZZET010000052.1:0-9750 GCA_964653275.1 uncultured Methylococcales bacterium | reverse complement strand
AACTCCTAACATGAGCCAGCCCCTCTGTGGCCATCATCGTCGCGATGTGCCAAAATGTATCATGCTGGTCGCTCCGTTTTGAATTTTGATTTGCAAAATGCAAGATTTTAAAGCGATAAACATTGGAATTGGCAATTTACTGACCGTTTCGTCCATTCCGACAACACAAAGAAGAACGTTTATTTTTTATACACGGCGCGGATCTGGCGTTGGAAGAAAGCACCCCGGCATCAATTGGTGCTGTAGTGGACCTCTTAGCTTCACTGAGTTAGCGCCTTCATATCCAAATTTTCCAGAGATTTTATGTCCCCAAAAAAAGAATCTAATGATGACGGCCTTCGGCCATCCTCCGTACCCTTCGAAGGACTTTTGGGAGACCTCCGTCGGCGGCTTCCATTCTACTTTGATGATTTCCAACAGGGTATCTCTTCCAAGGTCCTCGCTTCCATTCTGTTTCTGTTCTTTGCTTGTCTCGCGAACGCCATCGCATTTGGGGGACTTACCGGGATAGTGACGAACGGCGAGATAGGGACCGTGGAAATGATTGTGGCCACTGCGGCGGGGGGCATCACGTTCGCGCTATTGTCAGGGCAACCACTGACAATCTTAGGAGGAACCGGTCCGATCGTTATCTTCACAGGATTGCTTTACACAGTCTGCAAACAATTCGGCTTGCCATTTTTGGCCACCTATGCTTGGGTGGGTCTCTGGTCTGGACTGTTTATGATCGCACTTGCTGTGTTCAACGCCAATTCATTGATGCGCTATTTTACCCGCTTTACGGACGAAATCTTTGCTGCCCTCATTGCCATCATCTTTATTGTCGAGGCAGTACACGCCATGTTTGAACCCTTTTTGGCAAGCGAAACAAGGGCATCGACGGAGTTGCTCACCTTGGTCCTGGGCATCGGCACCTTCGCACTTTCCCGAATTCTCAAGTCTTTCAGCCGGACGCCCTACATGTCCCATCAGATTCGTGAGTTCATCTCGGATTTCGGACCTGCGATCGCGATCGCAGTTATGACGGGCTTTGCTCTCCTCGAAGCCGCGGTTCCGATCGAATCCCCCGAAGTTCCGGACAAGTTTGGCACCACAACGGGGCGGTCATGGTTGGTCGATATTTTTTCCCTACCCGTTTGGGCGATCTTCGCTTCAGCGGGACCGGCCCTGATGGCGACAATCCTACTTTTTCTCGACCAGAATATTACGACCCGTCTGGTGAATGCACGCTCTCACAAGCTGCGTAAGGGACCCGGTTTCCATCTGGACTTGTTGGTCGTGGGTGTGATCACTTGTCTTTGTTCGCTGTTTGGTCTGCCGTGGATCGTCGCCGCAACGGTACACTCCCTGAACCACGTCAAAAGCCTGGCGAGCGTCGAGGTGGTCGATGACGGTGTGCAAAAGTATGAAAGGATTGTATCCGTCCGCGAAAATCGGGTATCCCCTTTGTTTATTCATGTACTCATCGCCGCATCGATCTTTATGCTCCCAATCATCAAGGTAATCCCAATGGCGGTACTCTTCGGACTGTTCTTATTCATGGGATTTGCGACCTTGGGCGGAAATCAGTTCTTCGGCCGTGTCATGTTATGGGTGACCGATAGAAAACTTTATCCCAGTACACACTACATCCTTAAAGTACCTACCAAGACCATCCATCGCTTTACCTTGATCCAAGTAGTCTGCCTAGCTGCGCTATGGATTCTGAAGGCGAGCGCTGTAGGAATCTTGTTTCCGATACTGATCGCAATTCTAGTACCGCTAAGGATCGCTCTGGGGCGCTGGTTTAATCCCCGCCATCTCGCAGACCTCGATGGTGACGAGGAAGCAGGGGAACTCGAAGACGATCCGGTGGGGGAAGAACTGCACTTATAATGTTGTGGGTCCACTTTGCTGCGCTCCAAGGGCTTGGTGAGCAACTGGGGGCTGGTGGGTACAAACGGGTGCCGATTAATTCTGATGTGACTACACTAACCCAGACACATAGCCTAACGTACAATGAAAACAAAAAAGGTGTGTCTAAAATAAGTCAAGAAAAACCGAAAGTTTACTCATCAGAATTCAGAGAATCATCGGTCAAATTAGCGGTTGCACAAACAGTTCGAGTGTTGGGCGTTAATCTGGCATACAGACCAAGGCAGCCAATATGCTTCTGACAGTCGTCATGAAATCTTAAAACAACACAATGTTATACAACGTATGAGTCCCAAAGGAAAGTGTTGGGATTTTCCACGATTTTGCTAGGTGTCAGATGCGGATCGGTTCGGTAACCACTTTTGAGTGGTATCGGGTGCGTTTTCAGATCGTCGTTGATATTAACTGTATTGCACTTTAAAGCGCAAGCAAACTCTAATACCCTATTGACAATGGCTGACTAATGGGTATCCCTTTTTTCACTAAAATGACAATCCCTTACCACTTTCCTTAAATGAGCGTACCGCCAGCTCCGACAACTCGTGACATTGCATTTTTCGTAGGACTTCGAAACCGGTAGTAACATGAACGGCTCCAGCAAGGAGTACTTGCTCGACTTCCTTAGGTGTTTTCAAGCTTGCGGCAAGAATTTCGGTATTGCTCGATTGAAGGAGTAAAGACATTTCACGTATTAAACGAATCCCATCTATATCATTCTTTGAAGCCCGACTTACATAAGGAGCTACATATTTCGCACCACATTCGGCTGCAACAATCGCTTGATGACAAGAAAATAATGCCGTCATACAACATTGATATTCCGATGATAACTTCGAAAGAACCTCAAATCCTAATTCTGTCGAGGGGATCTTGAGTACAAGAGCATTTTCAAGTAGGTCACGTGCTCTTTCAGCCTCGGCATAGATTGACTCTGTATCAAGGCTTACCAATTGATAAAAAATAGTAGAAAATCCAAGTTCCCTAATCTGTGAAAGCACCTCTTTCGACGGTTCCTTTTGATTCCCCAAAAGTAGTGGATTAGTCGTAACTCCACGCACCCAATGAAGCTTTCTAACAGCCCGAAGCTCATTGAGTTCAGTTGAATCAATAAAAAATGCCATAACTAACCTACTCCCTTGCAATAGTGGATAACGATTACATAACTTGCCATAAATGTACAATGCAGCGAAGCAAAATGGCGTATTTTCGGTCATGCACTCTACATGAAAGCCATTCATGGTGGTAAAGCGACATAAATCGCAGTGTTTTTAATAAGTCTGGTGAAAAATCCTGATTGGGTTGGTATTTTGCGATATAACGAAAAGCTGCGCTAATTAGGCATAATGCCCGAGTGTTACAATTATAACTTCCTATAAACTGGAGTGAATTAATTGCAATTGGTCAACGGTCTTCATTATAAAAATATTGTTGGTGATATCTTTGGTGGACTCACCGCTGCTGTCGTAGCACTACCTCTTGCTCTAGCATTTGGTGTTGCTTCTGGCGCCGGCGCCATAGCTGGATTGTATGGTGCGATTATTGTCGGTTTTTTTGCAGCGCTGTTTGGAGGGACACCGTCTCAGGTTTCTGGTCCAACTGGGCCAATGACAGTTGTTATGACTGCTATCATTATCGATTATCTTGCAAAGGACCCTGAGTCTGGTCTCGCGCTAGCATTCACTGTTGTGGTATTGGGTGGATTATTCCAGATCCTAATGGGTCTATTAAAATTAGGACGTTATATCAACATGGTACCGTTTCCAGTGTTGTCGGGTTTTATGAGCGGTATTGGTGTTATTATCATTATTCTCCAATTGGCACCATTCGTGGGTCATGATACGACTAGAGAAGGGATCGTTGTGGCAGTACGAAACCTACCGGAAGTCTTATTTAACCCAATTGTTAATTCAATCGTTCTTGGTGGATTGACTCTTTCGATTGTTTATCTCTGGCCACCAAGATGGAATAAATTTTTTCCATCACAATTACTTGCCCTATTTCTTGGAACAGGACTTTACCTATTTTTTTTCCGTGGCAGTGACGTGAAAATTCTCGGTCAGATTCCTACAGGGATCCCAGGTCTGAAGATGCCGACCTTTAACCTTGATCTATTTAGTGAAATGATTAAGTCAGCATTCGTACTGGCGACACTTGGTGCGATAGACTCGTTGTTCCTTTGTCTTTCTCGTCTGAACGAGTTTCGTTCATTACATTGTTTGGTGAGGATCGAAGGGTTTGTTTTTTATGATCGGTAAATATAAGATCGTGACTTCGAAACTGGTTGTCAGGAATATAGGCATTGATCTTCTTGTCATGCAGGTTGCCATATTACTTTCATTGGCAAAGCTGGTATTGGCTGTGACAATCGCTTGTGAACGGACAAAATCCGTACCGATGTTAAGACCTCGATAGCGATTTTAAATAGCTTCCAGGATCGGTTGCAGGGTTTGATGTTCCTGTCCTTCACCAAAAATTCGGCACCGATGATGATTTGATGCTTTTTATCCACCGTCGCCAAACCATTGCCGCCTTGTATCGTACCTTTACTGGTAGTTATTTTGGCGCTGCCGTTATTCGTTATGCTGCTTGTAACTTCCGTTTTACGTTTGCCTTGTCCCATCCGGGGTGCGTACCCAGAAAAGTCTCGATCTTATCTGCCGCTTGATTTAAGGTGTCAATGCTTTGTTGTTGACGCCGGGCTTTTTGCTGTCGATCTGGTTCTTGTTGATCGCGTCACTGATGTTCTCCCGTGTGATGTTTGATTAAACGCTTGGGTTTATCGTGTTCCTTACCCGCTCTGCACAGGCACCTAACCAAGTCTTAGCCACCATAGACGGTATCTTGCAACTATCTATGGCCGAACAGTTCATAATCTAACAAACCTTGTTGATCACAGATTAGTCTACCCGCTCAAACAGGCTTTCAATCTATTCAGGATATCCACTGACAGCCCCAGGCAGGGTTCAGGAATCTTCTTCTGTCTAAATTCACTCACCTTTTCGCACCACTCACCCACAAAATCAGGGGGAAACTATCGTTCCACTCCCCTTCTCTGGAAATCGAATCGACCATTTTATTTGAAATATTGAAGAGACTAAATTAATAAGTTGCTGCGCTCATCGGCCATTGGTCAATGCGCGTATAAGCTAGTTAATATTCAATAAGGTTCATAAAAGTATCATCAATTTGTAACAAATGTTTCATGAGGCCCAGCGATAATTCTCTGTAAATTTAACCTACTTGGAGGGATCTGCAGATGCAGAAGAAGAATCTGGGCATAAAAATCTTGACTGCCTCTTTGTTGACAGCCGTCATGGTGTCAGCTAACGCCACAAATTCAGAAGCAACATTGGAAGATATTCTCATGAAAAAAGGGATTATTACAAAAGAAGAATGGGTGGAAATCAGAGAGGGCCACAAGCAACATCAACAAGAAGCAGAAAAAATCGTTGACAAGAAAGTTGAAGCCAAACTGTCCGAAAAAATCGAATCGGATTTTCCCGTAAAAGCCGAGTGGGGAAAAAAAGGATTCCGGCTAGAAACGCGAGATGGAAATTGGGCAACGAATCTTCAGTGGCGCGCACAAATGCGCTATACAAACCCTTTCAACGGCGACCCCCGTCAAGTCGACGACTTTAAAAATACCGAAGAGAGCACATTTGAGTTACGCCGGGTGCGAATGAAAATCGGCGGTCACGGTTACCGTCCGTGGTTGAAGTATTATTTCGAAGTCGACTTACAACCCACACGTGATAGCGATGACGACAGTGCCGATTCGAGCTCGCGATTAATCGACTGGCGAATTACCCTAGACAAATTCAAATGGGCGGCCTTACGAGTTGGACAATGGAAGATTGATTACAACCGTGAACGTGTCGATTCCTCGGGACGACAAGAGTTCGTCGAACGATCCATCGTTAACCGAATTTTCACGGTCGACCGACAAATGGGAGTAGAACTCCGTGGGCATTTATTTCCAGGGTCACCCACCGATATGCGTTATTACGTTGGCGCGTTTACAGGCGAAGGCCGCGGCGTGTCCAATGATGACAACAACCTCATGTATATGGGACGATTTCAATGGAACTTCTTGGGTCGTGATTTAAAATGGCGGCAAACAGATGTGGAATATCACAAAAAACCAGCCGGTAGTCTCGCTTTTGCCGGCGCCACCAACGTGGGTCGATGCACCCGCTGGTCCTCAAGTGGATGTGGCAACTTAGATGGTTTCACCTCGCCAAGCGATGCAGCGAATGGACAGTTCAAAGTCGAACAAATGATGCAGGAATTCGCGTTTAAATGGCGTGGTTTGGCGATCCAGGAAGAATTTCATTGGAAGACCATCGAAGACCGTGTGTTTGACACCAAAAGCCACCTTAGAGGAAGTTATGCGCAGATTGGCTACTTTTTCCATGACTTATTTCCAATCGTTCCAAAACCCCTTGAATTCGCGTTTCGCTATGCCTTCGTCGAAGAACCGAATGAAACGGACATCAGCAAGGAAAATACTCGAGAAGAGTATACCGCCGCGCTTAATTGGTTTTTTGCGGGACACAACAATAAGCTGACCTTAGATGTGTCTCATTTGACGCTGGAAGACACGGTGTTGGATCAAACTGTCGATGATCAACGCGTTAGATTTCAGTGGGATGTGTCGTTTTAAGTTGATCCTCTCAATTGGTATAACCTGGGTCTCGTTGGCCGCGCCACCCTAGGCGGCCCAACGGACCCATTTATTTCGTTGAACAGCTCCACTGACTGAGAATCCAATTAGCGATTGACCGAAAATACCCTTTCTGGGGTAATTCCTAAAGAGAATTGATAAATGGGATTTTTTGAATATCCATGTTTTTGAGATACTATTCCTAACATTTCTAAATTTTACTTACATTGCAGATGCCTTTTTCGTTTTTCCGAGTTATCTTCAGCTATTTAGTGCTACTTACACTCGTAGCCTGTTACTCCAATCCAGTTCGCACCGCAAAAATTCATGAAAACGACGAATGGATTATTCAACTTGGTGCCGTTGACAACCCCAACAAGGGACGTGGGTATAACCACCCGGCGACACTACCACCCAGTCAGATTACTCCTGTGCTCCGGGGTCTCTATATTGAGTACGAACCGCGTTCATTACCTTTCTTTTCCAACCAAGACGAAAAAGAGATTAAACGCTCACAAATTTTTAACCAAAACGATAGCGACACCCTGGCCAGTATGTTAGCGGATGGCTTGGAACAAGCCGCAAAAACCGAAATAGTCACCTTCACTAAAACCACACCAATTTCCTCACAGCAGGAATCGATCACGTCGGGCGGTGTATTTATTTTGGGAGACGAACTTCATATCGTCATAAGCAATAGTCATGTCAAGCAAAATATTCGACAGGATGTCGAAACATACCAAACGCCAGCGCACCTCGATCCAATTAACCCAATTACATCCCAACCGGGTCGTTTGGTTTTTCAGCATCGTCGATTAATGCGAACCGTACCTGATACAGAATCCGATTTTGTCAACATGTGGAGCGGAATTAATTGGCATATTGCCGTTAAATATAAACAATCGATGAGTTCTCTAAAGTAGACACAAGGTTATGCAACGCAAAACGCCTGATTGCAGGAGCGCCAAGGCGGGATAGGCATCCATTTCGGCCAAGTAGGCGATCCCTTGCTCTTCAATAAGGTAGCCTACGAGTTAATAGCTTCATGATCCGTTTGATGATTTTAATGAATAAGGTCTGCAATTACTCGGTAGTGAGCACGCGAAGACAGGGATACCGGCACACCACTATCAAGCGATAAGCAGTGTTGATACCCGTCCGTTTTCAACAAATCGTGTTTTGTCCACGCTTTGTCGATGGTAAACTAGCGGTTACCCCCTTAGTTAATTCCCGACTCAAATTCATTACGGAAGAGCCGATCTTAAGTTTAATCAATTTTCAATTCTGACCGAACTCATATTTGATTGGTATACCAATTATTTTTTAAATCCCATTAGATCTTTTAATTGACCAGCTAATTCCTCACAAGCTGTGTTCTGAGTACGTGCAATCAATGGAATAGGTAATATTAGGGCTGGCATATAAGAGGTACCAGATACATCAGCGCTTACTTTACCAACAGATTGGGTCAATTTGAGGTCCCAGACCGATGCCTCATAAATTGACTCTTTGTCCCACCAACTCAATCCAAAACAACCCCCACCGAATGGCGTGATAGTGCAAGCAATATTACCACCTTTATCGACTTCATCTGTATCTCCATCTAGCCAAATTAGGTGGCGAATTCCCAAACTGGAAATTATTTTTGCGACATTCTTTTGTGCCAATAACTGAAATAGACTGTCTGGATTGGCCGGGGCTATTCGAGGTTCAAACCAAGGAAACAGGCTATCCATAAATTCCTGTGTGGGGAAAACAACCAACTGTGGTGATACATCCTCCAGTTCTTCATTTAAACACTCCAAAAAATCTTGTTCTGTCTCATTCGTTCGATCTTGTTTCCTGGCCAACACTACAATTGCTTCTCCTTCTTCCAGGGTACTGACATTGCTAACGTGTTTTGCCTGCTCTATCCGTGCAGTGGAACAATTTGTTAGCAAGACCAACAATAAAACCCATAATCCAGTAACCAATTGATAGGCAGAATAACTAGTCTTTACGTGTATCATTTACGACATTGACTTGGCTTTTTAGTTTTTACGCAAACTGTTGCCTGAATTTCTGGCAAACTTGTAAATTCTGCTGCTACTAACGTGGCAGCATCTCTCAAAGCTTCTTTCGTGGCTTCTACAACTGGTTCAAATGGAAGAAAATCATTACGGCGGTCTCTCCCATACCCAGGAACTTTCCAGTTTCCCAACAATTTTCCATCCGCAGTATAAACTGACAACCCATAGAGTACGGATACTTTATGAGATTCCAAACCATTTTCTTCAGGCGTTGCAACTTCGAAGTCGTCCAATGTTACTTTAATTACAATATCTTTTTTTAGATCCTCTAACGGAAATTTAGGCATTTCCCTTATAACGTATACAGTGGACAGAAGGTTATTGAATAAATTAGTAAACATTCGTTCTTGAGTCTTACCTATTTCCACATTGTACGTTATTCCATTTTCGTACTCCTTGCTATAGATATAGGTACTAAAATCATTGGTAATTACGATATCGGATACTAAAGGAAGTTTTTCAACTATTGGGGTCGGTAGGGATTGTTCAACCTGATAATTTCTGGTGCAGGACAGTAGGAATAAGGAAATTAAAACAGGACAAAACAAATACACCATAGTCTGGAAGGGTTGATGGTGAGTAACATGAAAATCATTCGTTGCTATACACAAGTGTTTCTCAGTCATTTTAAATTTTCTATATTTTCCAAAAGGCCAATGACATAACTAATTCTTTTGGCTTATTTTTTTATACATAAACCGGACGATTAAAAAACTTGGTTTCAAATTTTGAAAACAACAATTAAACATTGTCTCGCATATTCTGTTCAAATTATTAGAAGGCTTTGGTGCTAAGAGCTTTACACTGAGATTCAGATTTGTTAATACATTATTAAGATTCTGACTTTTTTGCCAAAGAGAATGCGATGCAAGGCGTTTGTTCATTATTTAAGCTTACTTTTCTACTAATTATTTTGCTAATGATACTCTTGGTTTCGAGTTGCGCTAGCTCCAGCCAATCAGCAAAGAGTAGGCCATCGAACCCTCCTATGGGGTCGACAGAAAGTAGTGAAACGAGTTCCCAGGAAAATTCTTCCATTTCGAATCCGCTCCAATCAGTTGAAGAAAGTACAGCCGGGCAGCAGGCCGGGCAGCAGGCCGGGCA
>CAZZET010000051.1:0-24490 GCA_964653275.1 uncultured Methylococcales bacterium | reverse complement strand
TTTATCAGATCAATAACTCGGGTTGGAAAAGTGCCTGGAAGAAAGCGGGCTTACCTATAGGTGGAAGCTACACCAAAGGTCTGCATAACCTGAAGCACACCTTCGGACAAAGGTTAAGGGGCCCAGGCGTTTTCTAACCTCTAGTGTTTGTATTCAGTCAACCGAATTGGCCGCAACTTTCGTGAAAAAGACATCTGCTTGAACAGCAAATAATCCTGCTAACACGATAAACATTGCGCCAACTAAAAAATAAAGATCGAGCGTTTCACCCCAAAAAATAAATCCGTAAGCGGAACTGAAAATGACCATGAAGTTGGTGAATGGAGCGACTGCAGCCGTGGGTGCGAGGGCATAACCTCGGCTCATAAGCAATTGCCCACAGGTTCCGAATATACCGATGCCGATCAACAATCCCCATTGGCTTAGGGTTGGCATTTGCCACCTCCAGAAAAGTGGAATGGTTGAGAAAAGCACACCGAATATACCAAAATAGAATACTGTCCGCGTAGTGGGTTCGGTTTTACCCAGTTTTCGAACTACGACTTTAGCCACTGCTGCTAGAAACCCACCCAATAGACCGATCATGCTGGACGCATTGAAATCACCATTGGGTTGGAGAACGAGAATGACGCCGAAGAATCCGATAGGAATAGCCAGCATGGCGAATGGACCACACTTTTCTTTCAACCAAATGAAGGCGACGATTGGGAGAAAAATCGGTGCGGTCATCTTGAGGAGAGAGGCTTCAGCCAAAGGCAGATGCGCGACCGCGAAAAACAAACAATACATTGCGGAAAGACCGGCGACGGCTCTTAGAAAATGAAGATGCAGTACCTCGGTTTTGAAAAAATGCGGAAAACCACTTTTGTACTGAATCAACAAAAAAGGGGACAAAGCGGCTAGACCAAATAAGTTTCGCATGAATACCGCCATTTCATGGGGTAGATTTATTGTCACCGCTTTAACAGTGGCTCCCATGGACGCAAACATGAATTCAGATGCTGTAATCAATAATGCGCCAATAACAATGTTTTGCTTTTCGGGCATGAATTTTTGGTCGGATGAAAGGTATGTAATTATACGTGTAACTTTTTTATTTGGGTTATTAGATTAGCGATATCGACTACCAGTTACGAAAAATGCTGTAATACGAATGCCAAACTCCACATTTATTTTCGAAGGTGGAAATAAAAGGCATCCACCAGAACGACAAGAGAATTCGATAATCTTCGCTAGGTGGTTTCTTCTGACGCTAATGTGCTATTTTCGGACAGGTTTCTATCAAAATGTTACACTGAAATTCCAAATCGTGCTGCTTATCAGGGCCCAGAATGCAAATTGCTATAACCGTTTTTGGACGAAATAAAGATATTGAATTGTCTGAACTGACAAAAATTATCTGCGAAAATGAGTGCAATATCTTAGGGTGCCAAGTCGTGCGGCATTTCGATACATTAGTTGGTTACTTAATAGTTGAAGGTCAGTGGAATCAAATTGTTAAAATCGAGAGCATGCTGCAATCGCAATTATCGACATTGATCATTTCTATTCAACGATTCGAACCGATCAAGGACCCAATGAAATATCTACCCTATTCGGCGGATGTTGTTGGAGCCGATTCGATTGGGATAATCAATAAGTTGATCTTATTTTTTTTAGAACATAGCGTCCAGATTGAAGACGTTAATTCAAGTTGTTTTACCCCGGTGCAAACCTCAGCGGATTTGTTTTCGGCCCATTTTATCTTGAGTATTCCTTCCGATAGCCAAATCATATCTTTGCGAGATGCCTTTTTTGAATTTTGTGACCAACTAAGTCTCGATGCTATTTTTGAACCGATAAAACGTTAGGAAAGAAATCTAATGACTATGAATGCAAGCAATGCGGCTCCCGACTTTGAAGCGCCTGCGACGAGTGATCGTACCATTAAACTATCGGATTTCAAGGGTAAAAATGTCGTGCTCTACTTTTATCCGAAAGACAACACGCCTGGGTGTACCCTAGAAGGTCAGAATTTTCGCGACCGAATTCAAGAATTTGAGAAGTTAAATACTGTTGTTTTAGGTGTTTCCCGCGACAGTGTTCGTACCCACGAAAACTTCAAAGCCAAGCAAGAGTTTCCTTTTGATTTGCTTGCGGACCCGGATGAAAACCTGTGTTCTTTATTCGATGTGATCAAATTGAAGAATATGTACGGAAAAAAGGTTCGTGGTATCGAAAGATCGACATTTCTTATAGATAAACAGGGGAATGTTGCGTTTGAATGGCGTAAAGTTAAGGTCAAAGGCCATGTTGAAGAGGTTTTGGGCAAGGTTCGTGAAGTGGAAGTTTCTTGACGGGCAAGATTTAAGCTTTCTAATGAGGTAAAAGGCGTCGGCAGACGCCTTTTTTTGTTCCACTATAACGTTTAAATTGCAGATAAATTAGAAATGAATAATCGGATCCTGATTCCCATCAGGGTCGTTCCCAGCAGTTCCATCGGTGCTTGGATATCCATGTGTCATCATAATCACTTCACAGGCATGGGGTGCTGCCATGGAAGTTCCTGAAATGGTGTTGGTTACACCATTTATCTAAAGAGAAAAGATACTGACACCGGGGGCGGTATAGTCAACCCGAGAGTTTTCCCAGTTAGACCAGGATGGCATTTCGTCATTGGAGTCTATAGCTGAGATAGTCCATATTTTTGCGCCATTAGTGTGTGCAGGTGAGTGGTTATTTGTATCATCGCTCGAGCCAGTACGAAGAATGTACCAGATGTACTAGTAGCAGCTACAGGGGTTATAACTTGCAGGGTATGTTTAGACGATTTCTGCATGGCACAAATTCAATAGATGCCGAATTACCCACACAATCGTATTCCGAGTGGAATTTTTTCTTTGTGGTTAGCTTGTTTGATCGAAAACTTCCATCAATCAAATAGGCATTTTCTATATCTAATCCGAAAACAGAATATTGCTCCAATATCGGAGTCAAACGAAATGAGTGTGTAATCTGGCAAGTATGTTTTGGGAACATATTACTTGGCTCATTTCTGCGGGGACTCCAATATATGCGTCTAGTCGAAACATAGGTAAAAAACTAGGTAATCTATATCACGACCCAGATTAACTGTCAGGACTGGCGTTTCGCATTGTATAATCCAATGTTCCCAACTCGGCATAGATCGAATCTAGTGATTGAACAAAGTATGGCGGAAGTCCAAAATCTTGTCCGGACGCGAATACCGACGGCGCAAGGCGAATTTATGCTGTACTACTACAGCAACAATGTCGATGGTAAGGAGCATATCGCTTTGGTAAAGGGGAACGTTGAAGAACAACACGGTGTATTGGTTCGGCTACACTCCGAATGTTTTACTGGCGATGTTCTAGGTTCCCGGCGGTGTGATTGTGGTGAACAATTAAGCCAGGGTCTGAATTTAATCGGTCACGAATCGTGTGGGGTACTTATCTATTTACGCCAGGAAGGGCGGGGGATTGGGCTCTTGAAAAAGTTAAAGGCCTACAATCTCCAAGATCAAGGTTTCGATACAGTTGACGCCAATATAGAACTTGGTCACCTTCCCGATGAACGGGATTATCGCGTAGCGGCGTTCATCTTGGGAGATTTAGCTGTTCGTTCGGTCCAACTGATCACCAATAATCCCAATAAAATTACAGCGCTTTCGGCTTGCGGTATCGAAGTTGATAAGCGGATTCCACTTGAAATTCAATACAATGACGACAATTTTGACTATTTAAAGACAAAAGCCAACAAAATGAACCATTTGTTGTCTTTAAACGTAGAAGAAGAACGGTTTGTTTTACCCTTCGAATTCCATTTTTTAAAGCCTTTGATGACTCGTATGAAAGCGCATCACGGTAAAACTCAAGAGCGACCTTTTGTTACGCTAAGTTATGCCCAGAGTATCGATGGGAGCATTGCGGTTCATAATGGTGATTCCTGTGCTTTAAGTTGTAGTGAGTCGATGAAGATGACTCACTGGCTGAGAACACGGCACGATGCTTTGTTGGTTGGGGTTAATACAATATTGGTTGATAATCCACAACTGAATGTCCGTTATTGTGAAGGTGAGAATCCACAGCCAGTAGTTTTAGATAGTGTGTTACGCATACCGCTTGATGCTAGAATTCTCCAGGAAATGGAGAAAGCACCGGTGATCATTACTACCGAAAAAGCGTCAGTAGAAAAACGTCGGTGCCTGATCGAACTTGGAGCACGAGTTTATACAGTTGGTGTCGACGATTCGGGTCGGGTTAAGCTCAGAGATGCATTGAGTTTACTCAACGAGCTTGGGTTTAAAACCGTCATGGTCGAAGGAGGTGCGGCTATTATTGATGAATTTCTGTCTGCTCAGCAGGTTAATTACTGCGTTATTACATTAGTTCCTCAGTTGATAGGTGGGTTGAAAGCGGTTGGTAATCCATGTCGTCCAGACCATAAACCACCGGTATCGATATTTAATTGTAAATACCATACTCTCGGTTCGGACTTGATTGCTCTAGGCGCGCTGAAAACCGATTGATGCGGGCACACTCCATCTATCATATCGCGCCATGCCAGGTTGAAATCCATCGATTTGACCTGCCTCCGATTAAGGATGATCAGGTATTGATAAAAACCAAGTATTCGGCAATAAGCCCGGGTACCGAATCAATGATCTATCGTGGTAAGGTGTCGAAAAGCCATGAACAAGATTTGACGATCCAAAGTTTAGGCGGAGATTTTTCCTACCCTTTTTCCTACGGATATGCCATTGTCGGAACAGTGATCGAAATTGGTGAAAATGTTCCACCGATGTGGCAAGGAAAACAGGTTTTTGCCTTCCATCCTCACCAAGATTACGTGCTTGCAGCGGTCGTTGATTGTGTGCTTATTCCGGAATGTATTTCACCTCTAAGTGCATTGTTTCTCGCCAATATGGAATCGGCCCTTAATTTTGTAATGGATGCTCATCCGAATATAGGTGAAACTGCTATGGTATTTGGTCAGGGTATCGTCGGCCTACTAACCACGTCTATATTGAAGGAAATACCACTAGGGCACTTGATTACGGCTGAGCCCATTCCAGAACGTCGCCAGAGATCGATTGAGTGTGGGGCTACGCTTAGCATCGATCCGAATGACCCATTAGTTTGGGGTGAACTCAAACAATCATTGTTCGAAAGCAATTCGTTGGTGACCGGGCTGGATATTGCCTTTGAACTTTCCGGAACAACGAAAGCACTTAATCAAGCCATTGGATTAGCCGGGTTCACTGGAAAAATTCTGATAGGGTCCTGGTACGGTACCGATTCTGAGTCATTGGATCTGGGTGGTGAATTTCATCGTCGCCGAATCCAATTGATTTCTAGCCAAGTGAGTACTCTTAGTCCGGTGTTATCTGGGCGGTGGAGTAAAACACGCCGAATCGGTTTGGCTTGGGAATGGATCAAAAAATTAAACCCGGAAAAATTTATTACCCATCGCTTTGCCATCGAGCAGTGTCAGAAGGCATTTGAGTTAGTCAGTGGCCGTACAGAGAATGCATTGCAAGTTATTTTCAAATATTGATCGTAATTATTTAGACAAAATCAGCGTCATGTACCAGTTAGCTATCAGTCGGGATTTCATCACTCAACATTTTTTGGTTGGAGGTGATTGGGGTCGAGAGAACCAACAACACAGTCATCATTATCGAGTCGAGGTATTGATACAGTCGAATCAGTTAGATCAACATGGATATTTGATCGACCTGGTCGATTTAGAAAAGGCTTTAGAAGAAGTCATCGAAACTTATCGCGAGCATACTCTAAACGATCTACCAGCTTTCCAAGGATTAAACCCAAGCCTCGAACATTTCTCCCGTATTTTCTGGGAAGCATTAAATGAAAGATTGAACCTTGATGCGGCGATGACTCTTAAGCTGTGGGAAAACGAAACTGATTGGGCAGGATTTTCGATAGCCTAAATCCGAATCCCACCCATGACGATTGCTTTTGATGAATACCTCGAAGCTAAATATGCGTTAGATAACCGTAGCTTCAATCCAGCGGTCAGGGGTGCATTTCTGTCGGCATTAAAGCAGTACACACAGTTGTCGGGTCTGGATGTCGGCACGGGTACTGGTGCTATGTTGAGGCGGGTAATCGATGCTAATCTGCGGTTCCCGCTGAAGCTAACGGGTGTGGATTGTCAAAAAGATTTACTGGCCCTAGCTCGTACAAAAATTAGTCAACAGCTGGAAAATCAAGGTTTTTCAGTAAATTCTGATGGGAACGAGGTGCGCTGCAAAGGAAATGACCGAGAAGTCCATGTCTCATTCGAGTGTGGGTATCTCGACGCGTTTTTCAGTGACATACCACAGCAGGCTTTCGACCTGATTACTACCCATGCGGTGATGGACTTATTGCCTTTGTTGCCAACCCTCGAAAAATTTGCAGCTCATCTAACAGATAGTGGTTTACTATATTCCACAATAAATTATGATGGCGATACATCATTGCTTCCTGTATACGATGATCCAAAATTTGAGCGGCAATTGCTGGATAATTACAACGCATCTATGGAAAAGCGGCAGATTTTTGGCGAGTTGACAGGTGGTGCCTATGCCGGTCGCCGTATTCATACTGCGCTATCTAAGACCGGTTTTAAGGTTATCGCCGTTGGAAGTTCGGATTGGAATATCACGCCGCTTGATGGCACGTACCGTGACCAGGACGCTATTTGCCTAGTTGCCTTGCTGGATATGATTCGTGGTGAAAATGTGGCTTGTGCGAATGTTGATGCATCAGCACTAATCGAGTGGCACGAACAAAGGCTTTATGAACTGGAACAAGGCAATTTAGGGATGATCGTACATCAGTTGGATATTTTTGCAAGGAAGATGGATAGAAACCATTAAAGGTGTCGATGGGAATAAAACCATAGTGTTTGGGATGAGTTCTTATTTCACCGGAAAGCCACCTTTTGCCTGTGGCATGTTGTTCCATTCTCCACCTTTATTTACTCAAGTTAATCATGACCGGTGGGTAGACAAAGCGATATTACAGTTGTTCCTCTTGTGCGGAGCAACCAACCTTCTGTGCGCATTCGAGCCCTGAGTATAAACAGGGCATAGTTTCCGCCTCATTTGATCGGGTACGCACAATGGTGTTTGGAATATTATTTTTGCATTCAATAATAGTCTTGCCGTGGGTACCTTGAATATTTATGTTCCCGATTTGGGAATGCTTTAAGACTGTTTTTTCAGCTTCAATCCAAGATCGGATAGAATCGATATTTGAAGGTTTCCTGGTAAAATCTTCTCCGATTTCAGAAAAAATATTTTCCGAAGTAATAAGCCCATTTTTTCCCAGTAGTGCATATTTTCGATTTGCGGCGGCGATAATTTGTCCGTTACATTCGATAATGTGAGAAAGGTAGCTCCACGCCTCATCACAATAAATAATTTTCGATCTCACCCTGTAGCGGTCAAACATTTTCAATGATTTCCGGTGAGAAATAAGGGAGCAACCCACAATCGGCCGCCATCGTTTTTTAAGCATTACGGCTAATATGCCATGCGATCCCAGTAGACGAAGCGCGGCGTAGTCCATGATCGTATGGTATCGATTGTTGGTCATATGGCCGTTGAAATCTAAATCGGTAGGCATAACTCGGAATCGAACGATAATTTCTTCGCCTATTTGTGTCGTTTCGCCAAATTTAGACCTCAATAGCTCGGAAACAAGTCGAAATATTAAACTCATAAAATAATCTCTAATAAAGGGGGGGGCATCCCTGCCGCTTAATCTTTACGAAATGGGTTGTTCTAATTTCCCGTATATCCCTTGGATACTTGCCGTAGTCAGCCCTCGACTTGATTGCTGATTTTACCGGTTCCTGAAAGTGCCATTGTTATTTTGAGGCGCACAGGCTCTACAAGTGGGAGGAGTGGCACGCCCTTGTCCGCCCTTTCCTTTGTATGCCGTAATCGTTCTGTCCTTGGGATCGGCTAGAAGTAACCGGCCAACAATCTCTAGCCTGCATTTCTCACAACTTTCGTCGCGAGGGACTACAAGGGTACGTGGTGCCAAGGCGCGCGAAGATTTGGGCGTGGAAGCATACTTGCAGTCTGTTGAGCACCCAAATCGAGTGCAAAGCAGGCGACGCGTGGCATTGTGGTTCCGCAGTAGAAAGCTTGTGAGAAATGCAGGCTAGCTTATCCATATCAACTATGATCAGGTCATTTGCAAATTTGCTGGCCACGTAAGTGTAATATCCATCACCTTTTTTCAGGCCGAACTCCGCACCATGTTTGAGTGTGACCTCTGCGGTATCCCCTTCGGTCAAGACGATTGTTGGACCAGGAATTGTCGGTCCTTCGCTATATCGGTAAGTAACATCCGTGAGCTCTCCATTGCTTAATCTAATGGTGTGGTTGACCATCTGATACGCCAACTGTCCTGAAGGGAGATTGGTGGCTTTCATGTTAATTAGGTGAGTGATACCGGAATATTGTGCTGAGTACGCCTGAGTGGCAAATAGGGATGTTGCTAGGCAAAGAAAGACGCTCATTGAAATGAACGACCGCTGTGTGTTTGCTGGTTTGGCTGTTGGCGATTGTCTATTCATTACGGTTTCTCCTGATTCCTAAGAACAATTGTTTATGGGCGATGTTCTCAATCCAATGCAGATGATATATCGCTATTATGGGTACAATTATAATTAAAAAACACAATAAAACAAGTTCTATATGTTAAAAGTAATTAATATTTAAGATTAGGTATATATAGCATAGTGGGGCAAGGTGTTATACTATTTTGAGAAAAGATCTATGCATGATAAATATTAATTGGAGAATCAATATGTTGAGTGGTTTAGGGCTAAGCCAAAGAAAGATTTTAGCGGGATTGCTGAAAAGCCAGGAAGGGATGACAATTGACGATTTTGTTAATGATTTGAAAATTACCAGGACGGCTGTTAACCAACACATTAATTCACTAGAAAAAGCCGGATTTTTGAAGAAATACAAATTGATGAAAACGGGTGGCCGACCGGGACAGACCTACGTATTAAGCGACAAAGGTATTCATTTATTTCCGAAGCAATACGCTTGGTTCTCTGGGTTGCTATTGAAAAACCTTAAGGACAAACTAGGCAGCGATGGTTTGGCCGATGTATTACGTGATTTAGGTGAACAAGTGGCTGGATTACATTCCGATCGCGTACATGGGACGACACCAACCGAAAAGTTGATTGAAATTGCGGCTGTTATGAAAGAACTTGGTTACGAGAGTAACGTCAACCCTGTAGAAGAAGACATTATTAGTGCCTGTAATTGTGTCTATCATGATTTAGCAGCTGAAATTCCTGAAGTTTGTTCGTTTGACCTCGCTTTGCTTTCCGCAATGTCGGGACGAAAGGTTGAACATCTCGAATGTATGGTGCGAGGGGGACACAAGTGCCGATTCAAGATAAAAGAGGCGCTTAAGCCGCCGAACAGAAGTGATTATCAGGTTTTGGATGATGATTGAGAGATAGACTGTTGTCCATAGAGTTGCTCAATAACTGTCGTGGTGAGTTTTATTTTTTGTTCACTGCTTTGATATAAAGTCCTCCACGTAAGTGTGGGAGCCCTATTAGTTGGCCAATGAAGTCGCAGATAAACAACATGTGGCCTATCCAGAGGGACATGTCTCCCTTGGGGATGAAACGCCATAAACCTTCGTCTAGTTTTTCAAACCCATTTTGGTTGATCAGTTTGAGTAGCTCCATACGGGTTAAAAAAACATCGCTACTTAAATGTTGAGTATCAAGGCCAAGCCAAGGAGCAAGGTGTGTGTACCAAAAATAACTACCGTTTGGTGTCAGACAAATGAAAGCACCATTTGGTTTGAGTACCCGATGGAGCTGTTTTAAAACGGCTGGTTTATCGGGTATATGTTCCAATGTGCCGATGCACAAAACCGCATCGATGCAACTTTCGGCGATAGTGGATAGCTTTTCGGCGGCGTCAACAGACAGTAGGATACGGTTTTTTGCTGGATGCTGTAGCCATTTCTTTTTAGCTTCTCGGATCATATTCGTCGACAAATCCGTGCCCACTAAAAATTCGAAGCAATCGGTTAATTCGAACAAATGCAAACCGGTACCGCAACCAATTTCCAGCAGGCTTCCACGCTTGACGCTTTGTAACAGGCGGCGTACGATGCTGAGCCGATAGCTCAGTAGCCGGTCGGCTTTACCGTGAAATTCAACATAGTTTTCCGCCACTTGATCAAAAAATGTGCGAATTTCTAGAGGGTTTTCGATCCGGCGAGTTTTTAGTCGAGGTTTTGGTTTAATGTTCAGATCAGTATTATGCCAATTGGATTCATACATCCGCCTCTAGCGGTTTTTCCTTCTGGGGGGAATCACTACAATGCGAAAATTCTTCAACACGCAAAACGAAATAACTTTCCCATAGATTCTCTATCTGTAGATGAAAGCCTTCCACTTGACGAGGTTTTTTCAGAGCTTGAGCTTCGGGAATACCACCTAATTGTCTTGGATAGTTTCTTTATATCGGCTTTTTTCCATGACAAACTACATACAAATAGACCGTCCATAGCGTTACTCTTGCACGATTTGCCATCACAAAACCCAATGCTTTCTATTAAGCACCGGCGAATTACGGAAAAAGCTGAAACCACTATCATGTCGTTGGCCGATCGATTCATTGTGACTGGTGGCGTCGTCAAAACGGCACTCCTCAAGCGTTACCCTGAAAAGCCGATTGCTATTTGTGAGCCGGGTGTCGATCCAACATTCCATAATGATCTTAAGACCAGAACGCAAAATAGATTTAGTAACCCTGTGCAATGGTTGACTGTAGCTAATCTGATTCCACGAAAAGGGTATCAGGAAATATTAAAAATATCAGCACGCTTGTCTGATCAAAACTGGCACTGGCACGTGGTGGGTGATGAAAATATGGATCGCACTTATGCAAAAACATTCCGGCAATCGATAAAACATTTGGGTTTGAGTCAGCGCATTACGGTACATGGTCCAATGACGCAGCACCAGATCGTATTTTTGATGAAAAAAAGCGATATTTTTGTTTTCGCGAGTGGCTATGAAACTTACGGTATGGTGTTGGCAGAAGCGGCCAAAATGCAAATTCCCATAGTGGCAACGTGTGTTGGCGAGGCTGAACAATTGATACAACATGGAGAAACGGGTTATTTAGCCGGTTTCGGTGAGTGGGATCGTTTTGAAGCCTATTTGTCTGCATTGACAGAAAATCCACAACTACGGCACCAATTTAGAACTTGCCGCAGGCTGGAGTCGAGAACATGGGAGCAGACATTTTCGGACTTCAGGAAAGCTTGTGAATAGGTCGGTAAACGGTAGCTTTCAATTCAAGTAATTTTGTATCGATTTGGCTTCAAGGGGTTTGATCATGGGGCACCAAAAAAGGGTTCAAATAAACTACCTCTAGAATATTAACGAGTTCATGGTGAGATGAATTTTGTTTGAACACCACATTCGGCCATTTCCTTTTCAGCGGCTTTAACCCGCTTGTGCCACCGTGCGAGAGCTTCTTCGTAATAGACGAATATGCATCGTTCGCATCCTCGCCCGCAGCAATGGCTTGGGTCTGGTTCTTTAGGACGAGGTGGCAGTTTCGATAAATCAGGTGTTTGTTTGGGTTTCATTATTGAGCTTTAGCATTTTTTTCCAACCGATTGACTCGATCAGCCAATTCGCGAAATTCCCTAAATAATCGAGGAAGCCGCGCCAAACTCGCTAGCTCCCGAAGTACCTGCTTCATCGGTCTGTTGGGCGCACCCCACGAAATCTCTTTCGGAGGGATGTTTTTCGAAATTCCAGTTCTAGCTGCCGCAGTGGCGCCGTCACCGATGTTGATATGATCGGCGACACCAACCTGTCCCGCTAGCGTGACGCGTTTACCCACGGTGACACTCCCGGACAATCCAACCTGCGAAACAATAACACTATGTTCGCCGATGTCGTTATTATGGCCAATTTGTACCAGGTTATCGATCTTCACTCCGCGATGGATTCTGGTTTCCCCGAATGTGGCCCGGTCGATACATACATTACAACCAATTTCCACATCGTCCTCAATAACGACGGCACCTATTTGTGGGATTTTACGGTGATGATCGTCGATCCATACATAACCAAACCCATCCCCGCCAATGACCGTGCCAGGATGAATAGTCACACGGTTTCCGATCTTGGTCTTTTCCAAAATAACGGCATTTGGACCAATGACACAATCGCTTCCAATTTCGACATCGAATCCGATATATACCCCCGAATCAATCAACGTACCTGAAGCTATACGGGTATTTTGCTTGATCACCGCATGTTCCCCAATTGTGACGTTATCCCCGAGAGTAGCATCTTCGGCGACCACGGCACTAGTGTGTATACCGGATAATCGGGGCTTAGCTTCGTCAAACAGCATCATAACAGCGATAAAGGTTTGACGAGGATGGTCCGAACGCAGGACTGCGGCATTTTGGGGTTTTGGGAACTTATGGGGTACAACCAACACTGACGCGTTGCTGCTTTTCGCTTCCTCTACATAACGTTCGCTTTCAGCAAAGCTAATTTCGCCTTTTTGCGCTAGCGCCAATGAGCTGACGCCATGCACTTTGGTATTTGCATCCCCTTGTATATAGCCCCCAACCCGTGTATGGATTTCACCTAGACTAAATTCCATATTCACCTCATGACGGTCAGTAAGTTTGATACGATATGCCAATATAACAATTGGTAAATATGACACATTGCTAATCCTTTCGGCAAGTAATTTCAACTCTCACAAGCTGGCTAGCCGGCATTTCCCATAAGCTTTCTGGTGTAGATATGGAATGCCACGCCTTGACTGTGCTACGCTCGGATCGGATGCCCACGTATCTATGTGCGCTTACGCACTACTCTAAAGTATACGAACTATACTTTGGTCATTTAGCTTTCCTCAAAGAAAGCGATATTATTGACGAGTTTCGTTCAACACAAGCGAGAGAGAACAATGGCGAGAGAGCAGTGGAAAAGTCAATTCGGATTTTTGTTGGCAGCAGTGGGTTCTGCTATTGGCTTAGGAAACATTTGGCGATTCAGCTATCTTGCCTACGAACATGGTGGTGGTGCATTTCTGATTCCTTACGTTGTGGCATTGTTAACCGCCGGGATCCCTTTGCTAATTCTTGAATTTGCAGTTGGTCATGAAAGGATTGGCTCTGCGCCCCTAGCTTACGCGAAAATTAGCAAAAGCTGGGAATGGTTGGGCTGGTGGGCGGTGTGCTTCGTGATGTTTGGGATCGTTTTATATTACACCGTCATCATTTCCTGGTGTCTTAATTATTTCGTTTTATCGTTTGATTTAGGCTGGGGTAGTAATCCGAATCAATATTTTTTCAAAGATTTCTTGAATGCGAGTGAAAGCCCATCCCAAATCGGTGAAATTCGAACACCCATTCTCGTAGGCTTAGTGTTTATTTGGTTCATTAATTGGTTTGTCGTCTATAGGGGGGTTCAACAGGGGATAGAGCTCGCGAATAAGATTTTGATGCCGCTTTTGCTAGTGTTGACGATTGTCTTGGTACTATGGTCTTTGACTCTGGAAGGTGCTTTAGTGGGCTTAAAAACCTATGTAACTCCGGATTTTGCAAAATTGAGTAAACCCCAGGTATGGATTGATGCCTACAGTCAAATATTTTTTACACTCAGCCTTGGGTTTGGCATTATGATCGCTTACGCCAGTTACCTGCCAGACAACGCAGACATTACCAAAAGCGCAATTCTGACTGCCGCAATCAATAGTAGTTATTCTATTTTTGCCGGTTGTGCGGTATTTTCGGTGTTGGGTTTTATGGCGGTTTCGGAAAACAAAGCTATTTCGGATGTTGTTTCCCAAAGCATTGGGTTAGCGTTCGTTGCCTATCCAAAAGCACTCAGCTTGATGCCCCACGGCAATATATTTGGAGCAGTTTTTTTCCTTTGTCTGACAGTAGCAGGAATCTCGTCTGCTATCTCCATAATGGAAGCTTTTGTTTCTGCAATGGTAGATAAGTTCGACTTGCACCGAAAAACTTTGGTTACATGGGTCTCAGTGCTTGGTTTTTTGGGTTCGATTATTTTTACAACCAAGGCAGGGATACTGTGGCTAGATATTGTGGACCATTTTGTGACCCATTTCGGTTTGGTCGTGGTGGGAATTTTTGAATGCATCGTTGTCGGTTGGATGTTCAAACTCCCAGTTTTAAGAGCACACATCAATAAAATTTCTTCAATAAAGCTCGGAGTTTTTTGGGATATCCTAATCAAGTTTTTCGTTCCGATTATTCTGAGTTTTATTTTATTTGGAGACCTAATTTCGGAAATTAGAAAACCTTATGGAGATTATACTTGGACATCATTAATATTGATTGGTAGAGATTGGTTATTGATTACCCTGTTTATGGCAATCATTTTCGCAAATCGTCCATGGAAAAATCAGAATAATTTGTCTGGAGGGCGGACAGACAGGGCGTAGATTTTTGTTGTTGACTAGCTGTTTTAATCTATATTACGATGACAAAGCGTTGATAGCGATAACGGTTTCTGATGGAGTTAGATCCAAATGCTAAAATCCTTACAAATCGAGCCTGAAAAATGCACTGGATGCTTGCAGTGTGAAATGGCTTGTTCCTACGAGAACGAAGGGGTATTTAATCCCTCCAAATCAAGAATAAAGATCTTTACGTTTCATGATGAAGGTCGTTTCGCCCCATATACCTGTACTCAGTGCAGCGAGGCGTGGTGCTTGCATGCATGTCCCGTGGAAGCCATCGTCTACAACAGCGACACTGGATCAAAAGATATCATTAACGATGTGTGCGTTGGCTGTAAGGTCTGCACTATTGCCTGCCCTTTTGGAACTGTTAATTACAACCAGGATACTGGGAAAGTGATTAAGTGTGATCTCTGTGGGGGTGACCCGGCCTGCGCGAAGGCGTGCCCGACTGATGCTATCACGTATGTGGATACAGATCATACCGGTCTAGACAGAATGCGGGACCATGCTTCACAAACGCTTTCTCAATCACCCAATTAAATTCTTGAGGTTCTAAAAATGGCCTGGACTCGAAATGTTTTACGAGTAAACCTCACCACTGGTTCGTGTATCAAAGAAGCCCTCAATATGGATTGGGCGAAACGGTATCTTGGCCAGCGTGGGTTGGCAACCAAATACCTAAGTGAAGAGATCGACCCTAAAGTCGATCCTTTGTCTCCGGAAAATAAATTGATTATGGCGACCGGTCCGTTGACTGGCACCATGGCGTCTACCGGGGGACGTTATTCGATCATCACCAAAAGCCCTTTAACCGGTGCGATCGCCTGTTCAAACTCGGGCGGATTTATTGGTGCTGAGCTTAAGAACGCTGGTTGGGATATGATTATTTTTGAAGGGCAAGCGACCAGTCCGGTATACCTCTATTTGGAAAATGAAAAGGCTGAACTGATTGCAGCAGACGACTTATGGGGTAGAACTGTTTGGGATACCGACGAATTATTGCATCAAAAACATCAAGACCCCTTGCTGCGCATTGCGACCATCGGGCGGGCGGCGGAGCAGGGTTGTTTATACGCGGCCGTCATTAACGATTTGCACCGAGCGGCAGGTCGTTCCGGGGTTGGTACTGTGATGGCGTCAAAAAACCTGAAAGCTGTTGCAGTGCGTGGAACTCGTGGTGTGGGTAACATCAAAGACCCAATGGCATTCATGAAAGCCACCGAAGCCGGTAAAAAAGTACTGGCGGATGATGCGGTGACAGGGCAAGGTCTGCCTACCTATGGAACTCAGGTGTTGATGAATGTCATCAATGAGGTAGGGGCAATGCCCACCCGAAATATGCGTGAAGTGCAGTTTGAAGGTGCTGAAAAAATTTCCGGTGAAGCGATGCATGAACCCCGTGCAAGCGATGGCAAACCCAATCTGGTTACTAACGCGGCCTGCTTTGGCTGCACCATAGCTTGCGGACGTATTTCCACTATCGACCAAGGCCATTATTCTGTAGCTAATAAGCCCGAGTATTGGGGGGCCTCTGGCGGTTTGGAATACGAAGCGGCTTGGGCGCTGGGATCTGATACCGGTGTTGATGATATTGATGCATTGACCTACGCTAATTTCCTTTGTAATGAAGATGGATTTGATCCCATTTCTTTTGGTTCAACAGTAGCTGCAGCCATGGAGTTGTACGAATTAGGGGCAATCAGCGACCAGCATACCGGAGGTATTGCACTCAACTTTGGGTCGGCCGAATCCTTGACCAAAATGGCCGAACTGACCGCCAAAGGCGAAGGATTTGGCAAAGAAATTGGTATGGGGTCGAAGCGTCTTTGCGAAAAGTATGGGCATCCAGACCTTTCCATGACGGTAAAAGGGCAGGAATTTCCGGCTTATGATCCCCGGGGGATCCAGGGAATGGGATTAACCTACGCTACATCTAATAGGGGCGCTTGCCACCTTCGAAGCTACACTGTTTCTTCAGAAGTTTTGGGTGTCCCTGAAAAAACCGATCCGTTGGTAACCGATGGTAAACCCGCGTTGGTTAAAGCATTTCAAGATGCAACGGCGGCTGTAGATTCATCCGGGTTATGCGTGTTTACTACCTTCGCGTGGACCTTGGAAGACATTGCGCCTCAGATTGCTGCCGCTTGTGAAGGTGAATGGACCGCAGATAGCCTGGTAGAAGCGGGTGAACGCATCTGGAATCTGGAACGTCAATTCAATATGGATGCGGGTCTCACCGGAAAAGACGATACCTTGCCAAAACGCATGTTGAAGGACGCAGCGAAGACTGGACCTGCCAAAGGACGAGTCAACGATTTGGATAAAATGCTACCGGAATATTACCAGATTCGCGGTTGGACCTCGGATGGTATACCGACTCCAGAGACGGTGGATCGATTGGCTCTTTAAAGCCGTAATATAAGATCATGCACCACGTTATTATCGGAGCAGGCCCTGCTGGCGTAATTGCAGCGGAGACACTGCGAAAAGTGGCTGGGGATTGTGAGATCACCGTCGTTGGGGACGAGCCAGAACCACCCTATTCACGAATGGCGCTGCCTTATTTCTTAGTTGAGCAGATTGCTGAGCAAGGCACCTATTTGCGGAAATCGAATGATCATTTTAAAAATCAAGGGATTCAACTCAAATTCGGTCGAGTTAATACGGTAAAACCTGCTGAGCATGTGGTGGTTTTAGACAATGGTGAACATCTCAATTATGACAAACTGCTGATCGCAACAGGTTCTCATCCTGCTTCTCCATCTATACCTGGAATGGATTTGCCTGGGATATTTCCGTGTTGGACCTTGGCGGATGCCCGAAATATAGCAAGCCGCTGTCAACCCGGTGCGAAAGTGGTATTAATGGGTGCCGGATTCATTGGTTGCATTATTTTGGAGGCATTGGCAAAAAGTGGTGCGGACCTAACGGTGGTGGAGATGGAAGATCGTATGGTACCCCGTATGATGAATGAGAAAGCAGGCAATCTGATCAAACAATGGTGCATTCAAAAGGATGTGGATGTTCATACCTCGACTCGGGTGACGGTAATTGAACCCAATCGAAAATCTCCAGGTGGTTTTCTAGCTCAGTGGTGGGCTGCCATTAAAGGAGGCAGTGAAATTGATCGGAAAAAACCTTTGCTTAGGGTGATTCTTGATAAGGGTCAATCCCTTGAGGCTGATTTGCTCGTTTGTGCCACTGGGGTCAAATCCAATATTGGGTTCCTTGAGGGGAGTGGTATCAAAACCGATCAGGGAATCCTGATCAACGCTAATATGCAGACTAATGTCCCCGACGTGTATGCTGCTGGAGATGTTGCTCAAGGTTTGGATTTTTCCACCGGGGAGTGCTCGGTCCAGGCTATTCAACCGACCGCTGCAGATCATGGGCAGTTAGCTGCCCGGAATATGGCTGGTTTCGCAAAGGCTCGACACCGTGGTAGTGTTAATATGAACGTTCTGGATACGATGGGGCTGATTTCTAGTTCCTTCGGTAGCTGGATGGGAGTTGAACACGGAGAATCCGCAGAGCTATATAATCCGGAGCGATTTCAATATTTAAACCTTCAGTTTGAGGACGATATTTTGGTAGGTGCTACCAGCCTTGGTTTAACTCAGCATGTTGGTGTTTTGCGTGGGCTAATTCAAAGTAAGATCAAATTGGGTGACTGGAAAAACAGGCTAATGGAAGACCCGACTCGAATTATGGAGGCCTATCTTGCAAATACCCAGGCGGTTGGATTTAATGCCCGCATTTAGCTAAGTGAGAATTAAGTTTAAACTTTACGCTACACTTAGCGGCTATCTACCGCCAGGGACTAAGGCTCACGCCGTAGATATCGATCTAGAAGAAAACGCTTCACCTTATCAGATTATTAACCGCTTTCGTGTTCCTAAAGAAATGGTGCATCTGGTTCTATTAAATGGCGTTTATTTGAATTCTGAGGAACGCGAACATACCTTTTTGAAAGATGGAGATACCTTGGCAGTTTGGCCGCCGGTCGCGGGGGGATAGCCCGTCTTAAAGGTCGATCTATCATTTACAGCTAATTATGAGTTAATGCGCAATTTGATTGATTTCCTCGTTAAGGATTGCTGTAGCCATGAATTTGCCAAGATTCGCAAGGATCAAATAAAAGGTTGCTATAAATGGTTAATAACGTGCAAAAGGTTTTTCTGTGTAGAGGAAATTCCTGTCATGTTGTCGCTGGTTACTTTTCCTAACAAAACAATAATGCACTTTCCCTGACATGAATCGACAACATCAGCTGGGAACGTGAGTTAAACATGCGAAGTTAATAAAAAGGTCGAGTTTCTGAGTTTGGGAAAATACAACAACAAGGCGCCAGCTCGTGCGCATACGTAAATGATGAAGGACCACCAAAGTCCAGTATTGCCATATGTGGGAGCCAATGCCCACCATGTCAACATAAAGGTCAGCATGGAGATAACCGATGCGTTGCGCATTTGCCGGGTATATGATCCGCCAATAAAAATGCCATCCAATTGAAATGCGCCAAAGGCTAGTAAGACATAGATTGACGGCAGAAGCAGCAGTTCCTTTGCTGTCTGCCTTACAGAAACTAAGTCCGTGAGCAACGCAATTGCTACATCACCAAAAAATAATATTAATGTAGCTAACAAGCATGCGGTGAGCAGGGCAAGAATAGACGTACGTTGGATAGCGATATCAAAAGAATTTTTTTCTCTGGCACCAATTGCTTTACCGACTAATGATTCTACGACGAAAGCAAAACCATCTAAAAAAAATGCACTGAAAGAAATAAGTTGTAGCAATATATGATTGGCGGCTAAAATTATGTTTCCAAATTGTGCACTTTCGTTAGTAAACCAGCTAAAGGAAAAAACCAACAACACGGTGCGGATCATTATATCGGCATTGGCTGATAGAGTTTTTAGCAATCTGGCAGCATCCATAATACGTTGCCATGGCCAAAAAGTTTCAGTGTCGGATTTGGTTTTGCGTAAGCTCGTGTAAATCAACCATCCTGCAAAAATAATCGAACACCATTCGGCGATGACCGTACCCAGTGCTATGCCTGCAACTCCCCAGCCCAAGATACCTGCAAAGTAGATGTCTAGTGCCATGTTCAACCCATTAAGAAATACCTGTACCAGCAAAAGCTGCCGGCTATTGCCTAGGCCGACTAAAAAACCCATTAAGGCAAAGGTTAACAAGGTGGCAGGCGCACCCCATATGCGAATTGAAAAATAGCTTTCCGCGATGGATTCCACTATTTGACTGCCACTCAACAGTGAAAAGGCTACTATACGGATAGGCTGTTGCAAACTAATGAGGAGTAGTCCAAAAAAAGCAGCAAGCAACAAAGCGCGTCCTAATATAGCGCGAATTTCTGAATCATTTCCTGCTCCCGCTGCTTGAGCAATAAAACCAGAGGTAGCCATTCTTAGGAAACCAAAGGTCCAGTAAATAAAGCTAAAAATAAGGGCGCCGAAAGCAATCGCCCCCAAATCAGCGACGGTTCCCACGTTGCCAATAACAGCAGTATCAACAAGCCCTAGCAGCGGTACGGCGGAGTTGGCTAATATAATCGGCCAGGCTTTTTGTAAAATGAAAGCATACGAAATTGATGTGGGGGGTGGCATTAGTTCGAGGATTTATAATCTAACCAAAGACTGCATTGAATCGCCAACCTTTTGGAAAATTTAAGGGGTCGTATTTTATTTCTGTTATGACAAAAGTTTTTGGGTAATACAAGGTAGATCCGATCCCTGTTTCTTCTATTTGTTTTTCTTATCGCGGTATTTTAGTTGTATCCCCCTTAGAAAATTACGCAAGATTTGTTCTTGGCAATCACGGTAGTGTTTGTGGTCTTGCCTACGGAAAAATGCACTGAGTTCGTGTTTACTAATGCGCAGATTAGTCAGAGTCATAATTTCCAAGATATCTTCTGCCTTTAAATCCAATGCGATTTTTAATTTTCGGAAAATGATATTGTTAGTTAAATATTTTTCTGGCTCAGGTTGTATTCCTTCTTTTTTGCCTCGTCGATCGTTAATCAATCCATTCAGAAATATTGCCAGTGTGGTATCACTGATTTCTTGAAACGCTGGATCATTGTCTTTTTTCAACCAATCGCTGATTTGTTCCCTTGTTACTCGATGATCAGTCTGACTAAATATTGAAATCATCTTCGAGTCGTTAAAGTCAAAGGTATAGCGAACACGGCGTAAAATATCGTTATTTGTCACAACAAATCCCTTACTCTACGCTGTGGTTATTATAAAAAGCCATGTTGATTGATTATCTTGGGGGGAATGAATTTTCTAGCTTTCTTTATTAGAACGACGCTTGTTTCGTTCATTAAGGCTTTGCAAAAATGACTTTAGCTCATTTCGTCCCCATGCTTGTGCTTCAGATTCAGTGTTAAAACCGCCCTGGCTTTTGGAAACGATGGTTTTCTTCGATGTCAGTCGTCTAACAATTTCAGCGATCCAAAACGTATTGTCTTTAACTACCCGACAGTCGTATCTCTTGCCCTTGCCCACAGTCTTTTAGTCAGTTTTCTGAAGCAGTGTTGAGGTTTCTCACCAATAACCAAGGTAGAGACTTAGGTTTTGGATGACTAAGATTCTTGAATTCCACCTTCAGTTAACTTCGCAGGGTTCAGTAATTTTTCTAAATCGCTTCGGTTCAATTCCGTCATTTCCTCAGCTACGTCAATAACCGCTCGACCTTGTTTGTATGCAGCTTTTGCTATTTCAGCGGCTTTTGCATAACCGATGATGGGATTCAATGCGGTGACTAGGATAGGATTGCGCGAGAGCGCGATATTCAGATTATCTTGGCGTACCGTAAAACCCGAAATAGCTTTATCGGCAAGCGCTCTTGTTACGTTTGTTAGCAGCTCGATACTTTGCAAAAGATTATAGGCAATCAAAGGGAGCATGACGTTCAACTGAAATGAACCTGATTGCCCGGCGATGGTTACGCTGGCATCATTACCGATCACTTGAGCACTCACCATAGCGGTAGCCTCCGGAATAACTGGGTTGACCTTACCTGGCATTATACTGCTTCCAGGTTGAAGAGCGGTCAGTTCAATTTCGCCCAAACCTGCCAATGGGCCACTATTCATCCACCGCAGATCGTTAGCAATTTTCATCAAGCTAACCGCAATCACTTTAAATTGGCCCGACAATTCCACCGCTGCGTCTTGGGAGCCTAGGCTTTCGAAAAAAGAATCGTTGGGTCTAAATGTTAACCCTGTTTCGGCTTCGAGTTGTTCGGCGAACTTTTTAGAAAATTCGGGATGCGCGTTAATCCCTGTTCCAACAGCTGTTCCACCTTGTGCAAGACAATAAATTCGCGGAAGGCTACCATTGATGCGATCGATTCCTTTTCGAATTTGTAACGCCCAACCACCTAGTTCTTGGCTCATTCGAATGGGCATGGCATCCATTAAATGGGTTCTTCCGGTTTTGATTACTCCATCTAATTCTCCGGCTTTGGTTTCGAGAGTATTCGCAAGATGTTCTAAAGCAGGCAACAAGTGTTCGTTGGTTTCAATTGCTGCACTGATGTGAATAGCTGTTGGAATAACATCGTTGCTGCTTTGCCCCATGTTCACATGATCATTAGGACTAACTTTCTCTCCGCTCCATGAAGACGCTGCATTGGCGATGACTTCATTAGCATTCATATTGGTACTGGTTCCAGACCCCGTTTGGAAGACATCCACCGGAAACTGATCGTGGAAATCCCCATTCATGACTTGCTCGGAAGCCCTTATAATCCCATGACCGATATTATTCTCCAAAACCCCTAAATTCATATTAACCTGCGCAGCAGCTTTTTTAATCAACGCCACAGCCTTAATAAATGCGTTGGGCAAGGGCAGCCCGCTGATAGGGAAATTATCAATGGCACGTTGGGTCTGGGCTGCATACAGAGCTTCTGCAGGTACCTTTAATTCACCCATGCTATCCTTTTCGATACGGAATTTGTTGTTCATTTTAATATTCTTCTCGAGTTGCGTGGCTGGAATGGCCGATCATATTTATGATGGAAGACGAAAATAGTACCTTAATCTGGTCTAACCGAAAAGTCACTCAACACATGTTTTGGGAAAAGAGAAAGGCGGCTTATAGGCTTTGCAAGCCTACGGAAAAGTATTTGTGGCCATTCAGCATGATATCGTTAATGTGCAGATTACTCCTGAAATTTGTCAATTCAAGCCAAAAAATGTGAGTGGTGTTTTCCCTTTATGTTCCAAAATCCACTTTTCGGTCGTAGACCGCTATGCTTGAATAGCCTCTCCTAGCCTGTTTTGGTAGACTCGACTGTGATCATTTGCAAAGGGTTGTTCACAGGTCCTTTCAATAACCACTCATCAATATTGTCAATCCTTAGTAACGGACAAGTTTTGGTTATTTTGTGGAAGCTAAGGTTGAATACACGCTTGATAAACTCGAGACAACTGAATAAGTGTAGCCTACCGTATTCCGGCTACATGCAGAGTTTAAGGCTGAGTGGACGACAGAAAGAACTCAATGATATCGGCGGACCGCCCCGGCCATTTTGAGTGCTGCCCAGTGCCTTCACAGTACCAGGTCTTAACCCCGCCCGTACAACCTGAATAGGTAATACAGCCATTTTTGAGCTTCTTATTAGCGTTCGATTCGCAGCCATTGCAATTCGCCCACCAGGACACAGATTCGTTACCATAATTTGGGAACAGTTTATCGTTAGCACTATGGATCACCATAACCGGAATTGGATCGGGACAGGGATGATTATACAAGGCTTCGAAGTTCATCCCGGCTGCACTGGGGGCAATGGCGGTAGGAATGTGTTTTGTCCCACCCATAAAAGCCAAAGCCATTGAAACGGTTCCCCCATCTGAGTGCCCGGTCAGAAATACGCGCTGCTCATTGACGCACCATTTTTTGGCGATTAATCCCACGATAGCGCCAAGCTGGACCGCTGTCGTGGGGGTTAATCTTGGGTGGTCCGCATAGGCAATAATAAATCCAGCAGTGGTTGCTTGTTGCGTGAAGCCGGTCATCCGCTCCGTTTTAAAATGGTTTGACCCGGCTGGAGCGAAGACCATTAAAAGTGGGTGCGCGATCGTTGAATCGTAATTTGATGGTGTTCGCACGTTGAACTGAATTCCATCCATGGAAGATTCATCGTTGATTATACCTCCAGGGGTCGTTTTAGAGTCCGGGTTGCATCGAACAGTATTAGAACTGGTTAAATAGGACGCTTCACCCAGCTCTACTTTCTCGGTACCGCAGCTATTTAATGCAACAAAAATGGTCAGAGTAAACCAAAAGAACACCCCAGGTTGAAAAATCTTCTGTTCTGACATCATTATCAAATTTATACAATCCAATAAAAAGCTCTGCCGAAATTGAGTAGTAAAAGCAGAGCATTAGTGACATATTTACCGTTGACGGTCATCGGGTACCCACCCTACGTCGTAGGGTGATCTTAAACCTCGGCATTTCACTTTGTCAAAGCGCGCGGGCTGCGGTAAAAATTTTTTTGCCGTGGGGCAACACTCTAAAACCATTAAAGCTACCACGGATTGGATTTTGGCGATTGTCCCCCATGTTTGTCTATGGGTTGGGTGTGTTTTTGGGTCGGTAGCTGCCTTGAGGTTAGTAGCTCAAACTGACCGCTTTGAGCACGGACCGCGCGAAAACGCGGGCTTCATTGAAGGTATAGATCAAGCACGAAGCACGCTGTTTCCAGAACGACTTGATGACTATATTTCAGATGAGAACCCAGTTCATCGATGTATTTGTCATCAGCCTGTCCGAACTGCCTATTAAAATCACAATGTATCGCTACCCTGATTAACCCTTAGAACAATGCTCTTTAAACCACGCAGCTAATTTAGCTTCAGTGTAACTACTCAGCGAAAATAATTAAAAAAGTACTTGACGCGGTTTGAGTGCG
>CAZZET010000050.1:0-24581 GCA_964653275.1 uncultured Methylococcales bacterium | reverse complement strand
AACAATACACGTCGACAACACCCACCACCAGCGAGGCAAGGCAGCAAACAGGCCAAGGATAATCAGTCCTACCACGACGACAATAACCCAACTTATTCCAATTGTTTTTGAATAGTCGAAAAAGAATTCGGTTATAGAATCATGCCGTAGTCCGTACGACCTTGCGTAAGCAAAACGGATAAACGAGAATGGCAAACGAATAAACACGAGTCCTAGAAAGAAAACAGTAATTACCAATAAACGACCAAGCCACACATTACCTCGCGTGATTGAGAGTGCGCACTGCCCTAACCTCCCGAGAGGGCTGGCGGCAAGAAACCCCAAAAATACTAGGACAATAGAGCTCTGGACAAAGAAAAGTCCGCGGCGTACCGCATGGTAATTTGCAGCACGGGAAAGAAACTCATCACTGTAGTGCTCAGTGACGATCCGTTGCAATTCGCCATAATCAGCAGACAGCCCAACGGAAGCTGAAGTTACAAACGTTATACACCCGAAACAGCAAAGGACTACTCGAGTAGGCATATAGCGCAAAAGCCCGGCAAAAGTGTTCAATTTTTGATAGGATCTATGTGGTTACGGTTCTGTTACAACTCGACAAGTAATGTTAGCGCTCGATCATGCTCTCCTCAACCATTTTGCCACCGATTCGGTGGTATAACAGTCTTAATTTTAAATTTCTATTAGTACAAACTATCGTTTTGATATTGATTGTTGGTGGAACAATTGGTGTTTTATTTTTCTTTGAAAGACCCGCTCTGATTAGCCAACGTCAAGATCTTGTAAAGCAGGTTGGAGACTCTATCGTGGTTAACCTTGAAGGTCGAATTGCACAAACCGAAACTTTAGCCATTTCGCTTGCTGAACTCGGGGATGGATTAGAAAAAAAACCTGACCTTTTGATGAAAATTGTCCCACGATTACTGGATTATGAAATTTCCGATCCGCTCGTTGTAGGAGGCGGTATCTGGTCAGAACCCTTCGCGTTAGATGAGAAATTTTATGGGAGGAGTCTTTTTTGGGGTAGGAATGCCAAGGGAACACTCAATAACATGAGTGACTATAGCAATACAGAACACCCAGTGCATCATAATGAGCACTGGTATGTTTCTGCCTCGAGGCGGTTACCACACGAAGTGTTTTGGTCAAATGCTTACATGGGGCTTTACTCTGCAGAGTTAGTGGTAACGTGTTCTACGCCAATGTATCGTGATGGTTCGATATTGGGTGTTGCTACTGTGGATCTAAGACTAAAAGGTGTTAAAGACTTTTTCGATAGATCAGTACAAGCTATCGGAGGCTATGTATTTGCGGTTGATAGAAATAATAATTTTCTCACTTTTCCAAATGAATCTTTAATCAAGGCAAATAGAAACCGTGATCAATCGGACAAATCCACCGAATTTATATATGCGAATGAGCTTGGAGAAAAAGAGATATTATTTAAGCCAATATCAAGCGCACTAACATCTATGAATAGTAACATAGTAGAAACTCGTCGAATATTTTTAGAGAATGATATTCTTTTAGGCATTCCGGTTATGGTTTCTATTTTCCATATAGGCAAAACCAATTGGAAGGTTGTACTCGTTACTCCATCTTCACATTTTTATACAAACGCAGATACAGTCATCAAAAAGGTATCTATATATATTATAGCTATTGGATCCTTGACGTTAGTATTTCTATTTTGGGTATTGCGATACCTTATTACAAAACCCATCAATGACATGGCATCAGTTTTAGTAGAGGCTGAAAAAGAAGGTGATGCACATGTACATCCATTAGACGAATCGACTCAACACGAGCTTAGTTTATTTGCTAAAGCTTTTAATCAAAAAGCTAATGATCTTAAATTTACGAAAAATGAACTTTCAAGGAAAATTTCAGAATATACCAAAGTAAAGGAAGAATCTCAGATCATAGAAGAAAACCTACGAATTACGCTTGATTTTATCTGTGAAGCTGTCATTGTGACTGGGAATGAGAACCACATTGAAAGGATAAATTCCGCAGGATCAGAGATGTTGGATATTTCTCCTCAAGATGCGAATGGAACTTCTACCAGTGAAATTTTAACGCTATTAGACGCTGAGAGCAAAATAGTACTCGATAACCCTGTTCAATTAGTATTGGAGTCAGGAAATATTATTTCGCAATATTATGTTATTTTAAGAAAAATATCTGGAAAAGAAATTATCATCTCTTATGGCGCTGCACCGGTATTTGATGCTAATCATGAAATTGTTAGTGTAGTGCTGGTATGCCGGGATATTACCAAACAAAATCATTTTCAGGAACAATTTATCGAAGCGCAGAAAATGGAATCAATTGGCCAACTTGCAGGAGGGATAGCCCACGATTTCAATAATATGCTTGGTGGCATACTTGGGTCACTAGAATTAATAGAGCTGAAGCATGGCCATATAATTGATCTTAAAAAACGAATAGACAAATCTATGGTGGCTGCCAAAAAAGCGGCTGATCTGACTAGAAATCTATTGGCTTTTTCCAGAAAAGCCGTTGTCGATTCCTTGCCCATTGATATTCATAATACGATTCAACAAAGTATTGAATTACTCTCATACAGTACAGATAAAAGGGTTTTGGTTAAAACAAATTTCAAATCATCGGATTCGATCATTCTCGGCGACCCAATTCAAATCCAAAATGTCATATTAAACCTTGGTATTAATGCGCGGGATGCAATGAGCGATGGGGGGGAATTGCTTTTTTCTACCTACAATCAATTTTTGGACGAAGCATTTTGTACTAATTCATCCCATGAAATCTTACCCGGTAATTATCTGGTCATTAGCGTATCTGATACCGGTAGCGGAATGGAAGGTGAAGTAAGCGAAAGAATTTTCGAGCCCTTTTTCACAACCAAAGAGATTGGAAAGGGAACCGGCTTAGGGTTAGCTGCGGTCAGCAGTATAATCTTGCATCACAAAGGATTTATTCAGGTTGAAAGCGTTTTAAATCAAGGTTCGGAATTTAAGATATATCTACCTGTTCAGGAAATTCAGGTACCCGTCATTGATAAACCTCAGCTTGAACCCTTTCGAGTAGGTTCGGGCCGCCTGCTTCTGGTCGATGATGAATCCCTTATCCGGGAGAACCTAAAAGAACTAATGTCAAACTTCGGGTACGATGTATTAACTGCAGTCGATGGAGAAGAGTGCCTCAGAATTTATAAATCCGAGGGTGCCTCAATTGATCTTGTCATATTGGATATGGTTATGCCAAAAATGGGGGGGAAAGAAACTTTTGAAGCATTGTTCGGCATGGACCCTAATATTAAAATAATACTTGCATCGGGCTATACCAAACACATCGCTCTAAACAAAATGCTTAGGGATAAATCCTATGGATTTGTACAGAAACCCTTCAAGGTTGCTGATTTGAAGGAGTTGATCGAGAAAATACTGAATCCACATCTAGCATCCTAGTATTTCGAGCCTTAAGTTTCACTTATGAACCCATCGTTCGAATAAACATCGAAATTAGAGCGCGAGCATTAGATTACCCTTAAATTAGCATAAGCGACCATAAGCCATTTGCTGCCCGCATTTTCGAAATTAACTTGAACTTGTGCTCGGCTCCCTTCACCTTCGTTTTGTAAAACTATACCTTCTCCATATTTACCGTGAAAAACCCGCTGCCCGAGGGGAAACCCAAAGGCCGATACGGTTGACGACCTCGCCGAAGCTGAAGCGCTTACTGGCCGCCTGATTGTTGCCCTCACACGAACTTCTTGCAATTGTTTCGAAGGTATTTCGCGAATGAAACGGGAGACTCTAGGATATGATTCACGGCCATACAAACGACGAGACTCCGCATGGGTCACTACGAGCTGTTCCATTGCACGGGTCATTCCAACGTAACATAGCCTGCGCTCTTCTTCTAACCGATTTTCCTCTTCTAGGGACTGCTGACTGGGAAACAATCCTTCTTCCAAACCCACTAAAAATACCAGCTTGAATTCGAGGCCTTTTGCAGAATGTAGCGTCATCAACTGAACGCTATCTTCAAATGCATCGGCCTGAGCTTCCCCAGCCTCTAGCGCTGCGTGCGCTAAAAACTGTTCCAAAGGACTACTCTCGGAATTCTCTACATCTTCGATATCAAATTGACCGACCGCGTTCACCAATTCTTCGAGGTTTTCTACTCTTGCTTCACCCTTTTCCCCTTTTTCTTTTTCGTAGTAATCTATCAATCCGGTTTTTTTAATAAAGATTTTAACTTGTTCAGTCAACGACATTCTGTCGGTTTCCTGTGTGAGATTATCGATGAATCTTACAAAATTCATGACCGAATTAGCGGCTCGTCCAGAAAGAGATTTACCGTTCAAAAGCAGGAGAGAAGCCTTCCACATTGAACAATCAGCCATGCGGGCTTCATTCCGAATTTGATCCAGGGTACGAGTACCTATTCCTCTCGGTGGAAAATTGACCACACGCTCGAAAGACGGATCGTCGTCACGGTGAGCGCTGAGTCGCAAATAGGCAATCGCATGTTTGATTTCCGCCCGATCGAAAAAACGCAAACCGCCATAAACTCTATAAGGAATACCCGCTACCATTAATTTTTCTTCGAACTGTCTCGATTGAGCATTAGACCGGTATAGAATGGCAGATTCTTGTCTTGCGTTACCCGAACTTATCCATTTTTGAATTTGATCGATTACAAAAAGGGCTTCATCCTGTTCGTTAAATGCCGAATATAGAAAAATCGGTTCGCCATCATGACCGTCGGTCCAAAGTTTTTTACCTAATCTTCCGTGATTGTTGGCAATAAGTGCATTTGCCGCATTCAATATGTTTCCGGTGGACCGATAGTTCTGTTCCAGCCGGATTAAGCAATGATTTGGGTAATCTTTCTGGAATCGATAAATATTTTCAATTTTGGCACCACGCCATCCATAAATGGATTGATCATCGTCACCGACCACGAAAAGATTATCTCGATCTTCCGTCAGTAAACGCAACCACGCATATTGAATGGTATTGGTGTCCTGAAATTCATCCACTAACACATGCTGAAAACGATTTTTGTAGTGGCGTAAAAGCTCTGGATTGTCGCGCAATATTTCATGAGCTCGCAGCAATAACTCTGCAAAATCTACAAGCCCGGAGCGGATGCAGACATTCTCATAAGCCAAATAAATTTGCAGCATCGTCCGCTGGAAGAGATCACCCGTATCCACCATGTTTTTAGCACGTTTACCTTCGTCTTTCTGCGCATTAATAAACCATTGAACTTGTTTAGGAGGCCAACGTGCTTCATCCAGACTAAGCGATTTCATTAATCGCCGAATGAGTCGGTATTGATCGTCAGAATCAAGAATCTGGAAAGTTGCCGGTAAACTGGCTTCCTGCAAATGATATCGAAGCAGCCGATGTGCCAATCCATGAAACGTACCTATCCACATTCCTTGGGCCGAAAAGCGCAATAGTGATTCAATTCGCCCCCGCATCTCTCTGGCGGCCTTGTTAGTAAACGTTACTGCAAGAAGGCCATGAGGTGATACACCCTCTACTTGTATCAACCAAGCAATACGATGAACTAATACTCGGGTCTTTCCACTGCCAGCACCTGCCAATACGAGCGTTGAAGACGATGGTGCATTCACCGCTTTACGCTGGTCTTCGTTGAGGGGATCGATTATTGATGTAACATCCATCGAAGCATTTTACCGGATTCTTGTTCTAGTGTATGGATAAACTTATCGATATTGACCGACAAACAGGGCACTAATAAACTTGACAACCGTGTATAATGCAAACAAGACATACTATAAATCTGTTGCCTGTATAGCAATGCTCCAAAATACAATATGGATGCGTAGAAAATTTTTATCGAAATTCAACCCAGGAGAGTCTATGAGCTTTAGTTTTAAGCGAATAAAATTCGAACATAATTTAGGGGATAAAGACCAAAAAATCCGTTATGGCTTCGGAATTGGGTTCGTATTTATTTCCCTATTTATAGCCAATGTATTTTTATTATTGTCGGGTATCTTGTTAATAGGTTCCGCGTATTTGAGCTGGTGCCCGGCTTATTCCGGGATGGCGAAAAATACCTGTTCTGACAGTACCGCCAGCAACAAATAATAACGTGTATCGAGTAGTCAAAATCAAGGCTATAAAATCTATGAATGTATTTTGAACGACTATGCTCCTCGTTATCGATTAGGATACTCTTCCCTAAACTATTTTTAATTTCAATATCAACGTTTACAGTGATCTAGTTGAGAATTTAGCCTTTCGAATAGAAGTTTCATGCCATTCCTGGCAAAATGCCTCCTTCGCGGCGGGTGCTGGATTAGTATCACAGTGCCACCCCTCTCCTATTTAACTTATAAAGTACTAATTTTCAAGGTAAATATATGACATTCGGCAAATCAAAGAATGTACTCTATTTTGGGATACCCTCGGGCAGCCTGCACGATCAGGTTCTGAGATTGTTAGCGAAAGCAGGCCATCCTTTAACTCCAGGTCGTCAGTACGAGGTGGCTACCCCTTTTGATGACAATGTCATCTTTCGGGTGCTGGATCGTAAAGAAATGCCCGAGAAAGTTCGAAAAGGCATCGTAGACTGTGGAATAACTGGAAAAGATTATGTCTATGAAGCCGCTATGGATGAGGAGCTCGAAGTTCTCGGCAATTTTATATTCTCCAAGCGGACTAACCAACCATCTCGTCTAGTTTTGGCTACACGCCCTGAGTCAGGTATAAAATCCCCAAAGGATTGTGTTGGCAGAACCATTGCTACCGAGTTACCTAATCTTACACGTCGTCGTATGAAGGAAGAATATGGCGTAGAAAATATCAATATTCTGCCAAGTGAAGGTAAAACAGAAGCTAAGGTGATGATGGGTGAATCGGATGCGTTCACTGATATTACCGAAACGGGGGATACCCTGCGAGCTAATGGCAATATTCTTGTGGCTGATTTATTTACGTCGAACCCTCAGCTCCTTGCAAACCCTGAAGCAGTTAAAGACTTGTCCAAACGTGAAAAAATGGAAGATCTGCGTATCTGCATCGAATCGGTACTCCGGGCAGAAAAAGAGCCAATTTATATGGTTTTTATGGATGTCCCCACAAAAGTGCTGAAGCAGGTGGAAACAATTCTCCCGGCCGTCGTTTCGCCTACCGTAAGTCCGGTTGTAGATAAATCGTGGTGTAGCGTATCCGTAGTCATTAAAGAATCTGAACTAAATATCCTTGCGCCACGGCTGCTAAGATTGGGGGTCGATGGGATTGTTCCAGTACCGGTACCCAAGGTATTTAGCCAGGACATGGTATGACTGTAATAGTTTTTTGACAATTAAAAGTGCCCTTGAGGTTTAATCTGTGACTAATAATCTATTAGAAGAAAGCAAAGAGTTGCTCATCGATTTTGATAAACGTGGGGGATTCGTCCCCGCTATCGTGCAGGAGGTTGGAGACGGAAATATTCTCATGCAGGCCTATGTCAACAAAGCAGCATTGAAAAAGACTCTAAGTTCCGGTATGGCCACCTTTTGGTCTACATCACGTGACGAACTATGGACCAAAGGAGAAACTTCCGGCGATTTCCTGAAAATCATCGAAATCCTGACAGACTGCGATCAAGATGCCTTAATTTATCGTGTTAAACGCCAAGGAGCAGGTGCTTGCCATACCCGGGACCCTAGTAGTAATTCACCGCGTAAAAGTTGTTTCTACCGTCGGATAAACTTGGCAAATGGAGACTTGGAATTCTGTTAAATGCGTCTGAAATGATTGGGTAAACACCAGAAGACTATCAACTCAACGTGAGAAGTTAGTCACCTATCCTAAAGTTATTTCGCACGTCAAAAGTGTTGTTTGTGATTTTCAATCTTGGATTTTTTACCCGCATTCTTACAACTTACTAACCAGCCCTGCCTAGTGGTCGGAGGCGGGTTGGTCGGAGCTCGGAAAGTGGCTTTGTTGCTTGCTGCAGGCGCAAAAGTTACAGTTGTAGCTCCGATGCTTCACCCAACATTCAAGGAATTTGGTCAGCGCTTCACTCATCGGCAAAATCGGTTTTCGTCCAACGATGTAAATGGATTTTTCTTGGTCATTTCTGCTACGAATCATCTCAAAGTGAATGCCGATGTCGCAAACTGCGCACGGAACCAAAATATTTTGGTTAATGTTGTCGATAACCCTGGCTTATCTAGTTTTATTTTTCCAGCGATTATTGATCGTTCTCCAGTCGTAATAGCAGTTTCGACGGGTGGTGCTTCTCCAGTACTTTCACGCCTGCTTCGCAACCGCCTAGAAAAATTGATTCCCCATCAATATGGGCATCTTGCAAAAATCTGTGGTCGTTTTAGAGAGCGTGCCAAACAAAAAATCAAAAACGATGATCAACGTCGTCACTTTTGGGAAAAGATATTACAGGGAAAGGTATCGGAACTCGTATTCGCGGGCCGAAAAATCGAGGCCGAAAACCAAATGGAACAGGCCATCGAAACGGAATCTAAACAAAAATCAGCGGCTGGTGAAGTTTACTTGGTAGGAGCGGGACCTGGAGATCCGGAATTACTCACATTAAGAGCGTTGCGTCTCATACAAAATGCCGATGCAGTAATATACGACCGACTGGTATCTGCTGAAATACTATCGTTAGTCAGGCGCGACGCTAAAATGATATACGCAGGTAAAGAAAGGAATCAACATTCAATGTATCAAGAGGAAATTAACTCGATCCTCGCACGATTAGCTAAATCCGGAAATCGTGTCGTTAGGTTAAAAGGAGGAGATCCTTTTATTTTCGGCCGGGGGGGAGAAGAAATCGAGACACTTATGGAGCAAGGCATCAGTTTTCAAGTCGTACCGGGAATCACGGCAGCTTCGGGTTGTGCAAGTTATGCAGGGATCCCCCTAACCCACCGTGACCACGCACAATCCTGTGTTTTTGTCACTGGCCATGCCAAAAATGGGATCGTAAAGCTCGATTGGAAACAATTAACACTTCGACGCCAAACTCTCGTTATTTACATGGGATTAACGGGACTTGACCAGATCTGTAAGTCTTTGATTAAAAATGGTAGCCCGTCTGATCTACCAGCTGCACTGATTCAGCAAGGAACAACGGGAAACCAACGAGTTTTAACAGGCACCCTGACTAACTTGCCAATGATCGTCGAGTCATCTAACGTTAAAGCCCCTACTTTAGTTATTATTGGAACTGTTGTTAGTCTCCATGAAAAATTGGAATGGTTCACGGGACTTAGTAAGAAATAGCTCGACGTTACCTACTGAGTTTCGAGACGATACCTTAAATTTTTACATTTGTCCCTGACGCCGCCAACGGTCAGCAATACCATCGACATCTAGGGTGTCGGTTTCAGAGTTCCAGCACGCGTGAAAATTCACGTCGTTACTATTGGGTGGCGGATCAGGTCGGTACACCTGAAACCGAGTAGGCAAAGCAGCCGCCTCCCCTAATATCATCGCTTCCCCACGACCCAAAGTAGTGAGAATATCAGTCAAATCACCTTCCGCCTCGGGCACTAAATCGCGCACATAAGCTTGATCGTCGGGATTGGTGATGCGTAAACAAATAAAAGTACCGCATTGGGACAAAACAGTTTCAGACAATTCGTGGGGTCTTTGGCTCACGACACCCAAACCCACGCCATATTTTCGACCTTCTTTTGCAATGCGTTCCATGGATTTTCGTGTCCCTTCGTATTGAGTGTTTGATTCGCGTGGAATATATGCGTGGGCCTCTTCGCAAACGAGTAAAATTGGAAATTCTCGGTTTCGAGGATTCCAATAATTAAATTCAAAAGCTACACGCCCAATTTGAGCGGAAATACTAGGCCGGACATCAAAGGGAACTGAGCTTAAATCGATCACTGTAATTTGACACTTGGGGTCACCTAAGCCTACGAAATCCCGGAGAAGGCCTGAAAGCGCTAAAGATGAAACCCGACGTTTCGGCTTGAGTAAAAAATCATAGCGTACATCGTTTAGACGACTATGTAGCTTTACCAAAAACTCATCAAATCTACCAAATAGAGGTCCTTCGACCTTACCAAACTCCAGCATTTCTTCATTGGCGTACTTAAATTTTTTGTATACGTCGTCTAGTGAGAAGTAAATCGGCGAATCGATAGAAACTGAGTCCATACCCAATTCTTTCCCCAACTTTTCCTTCAACTCATGAACAACATCGCGTAAGAATGCCATCTGCATCGATGCACCTGAATCACTACGATCAATCAATAAGTCGATCAAGTCCGCATAAGTCATAAGCCAATACGGAATCTCAAGCCGTCTGGCGTCAATATAACGGACAGTATTTTTTTTAAATGCCGACTGCATCTCCCGATTTTCATCATGCCAGCAATACTCACCATGCAAATCGAGTACGATAATATGGGCATTGGGCATACAACTGACTGCTCGTTGCAGCAAGCTAGCAATTGTCCATGACTTCCCGGAGCCCGATTGGCCCAGCAAAGCAAAATGGCGGCCGAAAAGAATAGAAGGATTTAAGTTCACTTCCAGCGAACGGTGGGTTGAAAAACTTCCGACATTAAATCCAAAAGCGCGGTACGTCGCAAAAATCTTTTTGATTTTATCAACGCTTACCGAATGAACCTGAGCACCTGGCATAGGAAAATGCTTAACACCCCGATGGAAAAGCTCCGATTCACTGAATTCCCCCAAGGGAATCATAGAGATAATTTGCCTCCTTCCACTCTCGGGTAATATCCCTGTATCGATCAAGGGTGATGCGCCTGGTGATTCCAAGACGGCCTCGGTTAGAATCGCGAGAATACTGACTTTAGACTGTTTAACCACTACGTAGGAACCAATTTGTCCGGCTAGCTGCTCAAAATCGGAAGCCAGGGGTACAACGCCTTCATTATTGGCGCCTATAATACGTGCCTGCATTCCACTCCCGCGCACGCTGGTTACATATCCAATTAAAGTGTTTTCTAATTCTGGCATAGAAATTTTTATCGATTCCCCAATTACCATTAGTTTCAGAATATAATTAGCAATGTGCCTGAAAAAAATTCTGATCTACTGAGCACAAACTTATTTGAATGTTATTTTCAAAAGTTAGTAAGAAATCTATCCCCTATTTTGAGGCTCTCTAGAACAGTACTCAATGACAAGTACTCCTCTTTAAATGATCGAAAATTCTAGCTCAATTAATCTAGCTTTCAACGATCACTCTTTTGGGGATATCCTCCTCTCGCTAACCACATCGAATGAAATCGCCCGATCATTTTTGGTAATTGATGGGGTTCGTACATTTATCTTTACTAATCGAACAAGTATAGTCAGCATAGAAAAAATCGCTTTGTTTTGAACACTTTGAATATGAATTTTAATTGGCAGATACATAGGGCAGTTCGGTACTTGAAAAAAAACGGTGTTATAGCCTATCCTACCGAAGCGGTTTATGGCCTGGGGTGCGATCCACTCAACGCCCAAGCCGTTCACCAAATTCTGGCCTTGAAAAAAAGACCCGTCACTAAAGGATTGATTTTAATTGCGGCAGAATGGAAACAATTAGCTCCTTTAGTTGAAATTCCTAACGAAACCATTTTGAAAAAGATGTTGACAACATGGCCCGGCCCTACGACTTGGGTAGTTCAGGCGCGTCCTTGGATTCCATCTTGGTTGAAGGGAAATCGCGATAGTTTGGCTGTTAGAGTTACAAACCACCCAATTGCATCAAAGCTATGTTACGCGTTCGAAGGACCAATAGTATCGACTAGCGCAAACATTACGGGTTATAAATCGGCAAAGAATCCTCTTACAGTCCGGCGACAGTTCGGAGAGTTCGAAATTCTCATAGTGCCTGGAGCAATTGGGGAAGAAAAACAAACCACTAAGATAATCGATGCAATTAGCGATAGGATAATACGTTAGAGTGTCGTTTACCTTCATTCTGTTCCATTACTACATGGAATAAAGTCTGTTCCCTTCCCGCTGTGATCACACAAACCCAAATTACCTTCAGTGAAATTAGATACCCGGGCTTTTTCAAGAATTGGCTGTAAACCGTCGGCAAGACAGTATTGATCAAGTTCTAAGTAGGAAATCCATTTGGCATCTGTTACATCGTCACCTGCTACAGGATCGGGCATTATTCCACCTGGAATCTTTGCTAAAAAATCAAGGATTACGTAGTGGAATCCTTCCTGCCTGCGTTCAACCACCGCAATTAGTGAACCCACTTGGATCCCCGCTATTCCTGTTTCCTCAAGTATTTCACGTTGACACGCTTGCACTACACTTTCACCAGGCTCTAGTTTGCCACCTGGCGCATGCCACTGGTCCATCGCGGGTGGTTGCCCCCGACAAACCAAAAGAACCCGTCCATCCTCATCTAAAAGAATTGCACTGACAGCGATAGTAGGTGTTGGAGGAAATATGTCTTTGCCTGTCATGATTGATAGTGTAAATTAGCGATCGCTGAACTCCTAATCGGTTTAATACCGTAAAATATTGCGATTGGTATATCATATTTGAATGGATAAACAAAAACCCTTTCAGCAACAAGCCTTGGACCAATTATCTAAAGAGGCCATGGGTATCGCTAAGAGCATCCAACGCCCGGAACAGACTAAACAACAGACAAAACTTATTGCTCAAGGGATTTCGAAGGGAATCGAAATTTACAAAAAACAACTTAAAGAAAAAAATCGCCATCTTGATCGGGAGAAAAAAAAGGTTGCTCGGAAATCAGTTGAATTGGAAAAGCATCAAATTCTCTTGCAAACCGAAACTAAACACGAAATTAGTAAAAAAATAAGTTTGGCTCTTGCTGTGTGTGGGGCATTTTTTGGAATAGCGGCAATTTTAATGTTTGGCCTTTTTGTCTTCAATGTGGACATTACAATAGCCAACTATTTATTTTCCCCTACGATATTTATAGCAGCGGTGATACCCTTGGTTGGTTTATCCGTTTGGATGTTTTGGGCACGCTGTCAATAGTTAACTCATAATCATGAATGATTCTACTGAATTTATTAAGGCGCAGAAATATATCCCCGGCGGTGTTAACTCTCCAGTACGTGCATTTAAAAGTGTTGGCGGAATACCCATATTTGTTGACCATGCATCTGGACCTTATGTCTTCGATACCGAAGGCAAACGATACATCGACTATGTAGGATCTTGGGGGCCAATGGTGTTGGGGCATGCACACCCTGACGTTATTGAAACCGTCCAAAAAGCTTGTTCTCGCGGTTTAAGTTTTGGGGCTCCAACCACCATAGAAACGGAGATGGCCAAAACTCTATGCCAATTGGTGCCCTCCCTTGAGTCAGTGCGCATGGTCAATTCTGGTACTGAGGCCACAATGAGCGCAATTCGTCTCGCACGGGGTTACACTGGTCGCGATAAGATCATTAAATTCGAAGGTTGTTATCACGGCCACTCTGATTCTTTGCTGGTGAAAGCTGGGTCCGGTGCTTTGACGTTGGGTGCCCCAAGTTCTCCCGGCGTTCCTTCGACTTTAGCTGAAAAAACGCTAACACTGGAATACAATAATCTTGAAAAGATGACCGAGGTTTTTGATCGCGTTGGATCCGAGATTGCCTGTGTAATCGTCGAACCAGTAGCTGGCAACATGAATTGTATTCCTCCAATTCCAGGATTTTTGCAAGGTCTGCGGGACCATTGCGACCAATCTGGTGCAATATTGATTTTTGACGAAGTAATGACAGGCTTTCGGGTTGCTCTCGGCGGCGCCCAGGAATACTATGGAATTATGCCCGACCTTACCACATTAGGGAAAATAATCGGAGGTGGTATGCCGGTAGGTGCCTTCGGGGGTAAGAAAAAGATTATGGATCAGATTGCTCCTGTGGGACCCATATACCAGGCTGGAACTTTATCAGGTAATCCAATAGCCATGGCTGCGGGTTTAAAAACCCTGGAATTGATTTCAGTGCCGGGTTTTTTTGATACACTTTCCGAAAGGACCCAGTACCTGACAGCAGAAATTCAAAAAGTGGCTGATGCTGCTGGGGTATCCCTAGCCACAACTTCGGTCGGTGGTATGTTCGGATTATTTTTCACCGATGTGGATGACATTTCTCGTTTTGACCAGGTGATGCAATGTGATCAAGCCCGATTTAAGCGATTCTTTCATGACATGTTGAAACAAGGCGTCTATCTCGCGCCATCGGCCTTCGAAACCGGATTTGTATCGTCGACCCATTCAGAAAAAATACTTGATCGTACTATTGCCGCTGTCGAAAAGGTATTCTAACAATGAAATCGGGACATAAACTTTGGGGTGGTCGCTTCACTCAATCTACGGATGCCTTTGTAGAAGCGTTTACCGCTTCGGTAACGTTTGACCAACGTTTAGCACCTTACGATATTCAAGGCTCTATCGCTCATGCTAGAATGCTTGAACATATTGGTTTGTTAACTAATGCCGAAACCAATTCAATTGTTGATGGCCTAAATGATATTGGTGTCGAAATAGAGCGTGGCACTTTTGAATGGTCGGTAGAACTTGAAGATGTTCATATGAACATCGAAGCTAAGCTGACAGAACGCATCGGAGATACCGGTAAGAAGCTACACACTGGACGATCTCGTAACGACCAGGTTGCCACTGATATTAGGCTATATTTAAGGGAAGAAATCGATAAAATATTATCAGAAATAAGGCGCTTACAGTTCGGTTTATTAGATCTTTCTGAAAAAGAAGCCAATACCATCATGCCAGGCTTTACGCATTTACAAGTCGCCCAGCCGATTACTTTTGGACATCACTTGATGGCATGGTATGAAATGTTATCAAGGGATCATGGACGCCTGATCGACTGCCGGAAACGAATCAACATTATGCCTCTAGGGGCAGCAGCTTTAGCAGGTACCAGCTTCCCTATCGACCGAGACTATACTTGTAAACTGCTTAAATTTGACTTGCCGGCACCAAATTCTTTGGACGCTGTCAGTGATCGAGACTTTGCAATCGAATTTATGGCTGCAGCCAGCTTGATAATGGTTCATCTATCCCGATTTTCAGAGGAATTGGTGTTATGGTCCAGTGCCCAATTTAATTTTGTCGAACTTCCGGATGCTTTCTGTACTGGTTCGTCTATTATGCCTCAGAAAAAAAATCCTGACGTTCCAGAATTAGTGCGGGGGAAAACGGGCCGTGTTAACGGTCACTTGGTTTCCCTACTTACGTTGATGAAAAGCCAACCTCTAGCCTACAATAAAGACAACCAAGAAGATAAAGAACCGCTGTTTGATGGGGTTGATACTGTCCAAAGCTCATTGCGAGCTTTTGCTGACATGATGCCTCATGTTAAAACCCAGCGAAAAAATATGTACGATGCTGCTAAACAGGGTTTCTCGACAGCAACTGACCTTGCAGACTATTTAGTAAGAAAAGGCATACCGTTTCGAGATGCCCACGCGATTGTTGGTCAGGCCGTCCGATTGGGGATTGACAGTCAGCGCGATCTTTCAGAATTAACATTGGGCGAGTTTAAAGAGTTTTGTCCATTGATAGAGCAAGGTGTTTTCGATATTTTGACATTGGAAGGTTCTGTCACATCGCGAAGACACCAAGGTGGAACTGCACCAGAAAGTGTCCGTACGGCCGTAGAAAAAGCCCGGAAACTTATTGGTTAGTTACTTCAAGGGGCCGAAAGTTTACAACCATTTGGAAATCAGATTATCATTGCCTCATATTTATTGAATTCATACTCCCACTATGAGAATCGAATCTCGTAATAGTAGAAGTTAAATTATGATGATTAATGTCGATGACCAAGCTCTGATAGAAATTCTGGAAGGAATGCCGTGTGGTGTCTTAGTTGTGAAAAACGGCCAAGTAACATGGACTAATGAAACCCTTGTTAACATCCTCCATGCGACGAAAGAACAGTTAATTGGTCTTAAGGAATCACAGACCTCTAACTCAGTATTTGCACCGTTGTTTGAGAAGGCTGAAAGGTTGTGTATTACCGAATCTAATGGAAAAACTCGCTGGTTCAAACGGGAATGGTTTGAATTCAAAGGTGTTGAAGGGATCACGCATTTCTTTAAAGATGTTACCGAAATTGCCGAATTGGAAGAAGAATGCGGTCAACTTCGCGACCGTGTAAGCTCACTCGAAATTAAAGATCCGGTTACAGGCTTATTAAACAAAAAAGCTATTCTGCATGTTTTAGACAACCAATTAAGCCGCAGTAGGCGATATGGAAATCCATTATCGGTATTGCGTTTATCGATACATTCCACTGAGACAAGTCTTAAGGACAACTCGTTACGTGAGTTTGGGCAAAGTCTGAAAGATCAGCTCCGATGGGCTGACCAAATCGGTATTTTGGATGAAACAACATTTCTCATTGTTTTACCCGAAACGTGCTTAGATGATGCTAAGGAACTTGCAACCAATCTTACCGGTAACCGAACCAGTATTTTGGCAAATAAATCGGCTGATTGGTCAATCAGATTTGGAGCAACTTCCTGGCAAAAAGGGGACGATCCCAAAAAATTGTTGCGGCGCCTGGACCACGATCAAGAATTAAGTTCAATCGCCTTAATGAGTTGATTGATCAACGATATCCTATCTAACAACCAGCAAAAACCCATCGACCTGGGTGCACCTGGTAGTGATATTGGTAAACGAGAACTGATATCTATTTCTCGGCGTTTCCAATACCTCCACCAGCAAAGATTACAGCGTATCCAGCAGTTTCTGTTACCCCATCAACGGTTGTTTTTAGAATTATTGCCTCTACTTTTTCACAGTAATTACCCTGCCCTTCCAGGGTTTGTTTCTTCTTCAACACCATTTGGAATTCCCAATTATTTACCATCGAAAAGATCACTGGGATACGCCAAGAAACTCTCGACGAGCTTTTCCTTCAAAAAACGAGCATTAAAATCTTATTCAATCGATGCAATCTTTCTCATGGGGAGCGCGGGTAGCGTTGCCTATTCAACGAGTAGTGATCTAGATATATGGCTTTGCCATAGATCAGACCTCGATTCTAATGAAATAGAAGAATTGCAGCAGAAAGCTTCATCGGTGGAACAGTGGGGAGTCACTTTAGGCCTTGAGGTCCATTTTTTTCTAATCAATACCGAAGGATTTCGACGTGGTGAAGGTTGCCCGATTTCCACGGAAAACTGTGGCAGCATCCAACATCATTTGTTACTGGAAGAATTTTACCGCACGGGTTTGTATATTGCCGGTAAAATACCAGTTTGGTGGCTAGTCCCCTCACACCAGGAACAATCCTACAACGACTATGTTACCCACTTAAAGAACAAACGTTTCATACAAAATATTGCAACGCTTGATTTTGGAGGATTAGAAACTATTCCGCCTGAAGAATTCATTGGGGCTAGTTTATGGCATTTGTACAAAGCCATTAACAGTCCCTATAAATCACTCATAAAACTCTTACTCATGGAAGCGTACGCAAGTACTTTTCCAGATACGATTTGGGTGAGCTTAACACTTAAACGGGCTATCTATGAGGGAAATACCAATTTAGATCAGTTGGATTCTTATATTTTGATGTATCAAAAAGTTGAAGAATATCTAAGTGCTCGGGGAGAGACTGATCGCTTAAATTTAATCCGATATTGTTTTTACCAAAAAGTTCACGAATTGAATAACACAAACCAAACTCTTTCGATGAATTCTAGTCGAGATTTCTTAGAGTCAATGGCCAGTAAATGGGATAGTAGCCGTCTCCAGCGTGCACACGAAAGTAAACATTGGAATATTCACGACACACTAGAAGAATACAAATTAGTGACAGAGGAATTGATCAACAGCTATCGATTGTTAAATCAATTTGCCGGACGATTTGCCAATGATCAAAATCCTGAAAATGATGAACTAAAATTGTTGGGCCGGAAATTGTATTCGGTTTTTGAGCGGAAACCTGGAAAAATCGATGTTATATACACTGGTTTGGATGTTCGGTTACACCAAGAACAACTTGTCATCCAAGAAGTCCAATTTGCCGATGACGAACAAGGCTGGGTTCTTTTCACCAACGCCCCTGGCTCTGACTTGTCGGCATCGCAAACCCCGATTAAAAAATCCCGAAGTTTACTTGAGCTCCTTACATGGATCTCCGTAAACGGATTGTACAATGCAAGTACCAGGATTCGATTAGAAACAGAATCGAGTAATGTAAAAAAATCCGAAATACGCTTGATTCATGACTCCATCTCAAAATTTCTAAAACAAAAACGTCCTGATTCTGACCAACTTGAAATCTATACAAGTTCTCCCGATCTCCATGCAACTGCGCTATTTATTAATATTGGAGACGATCCCATGTCAACCCGAAAGGATGGATTGCAGACCGCGAGTAATCGAGGGGACGCCTTGAGTTTTGGATCGATGAGGTCGATATTAATTCGCAGCATCGATCAAGTCGTACTCACCACCTGGCAGGAGATTTTGATTTATCGGCATTTAGAGTTAAAGGGATTGCTAGATTGTTTTTGTGATATCCTCAACCAGTCTGGAAAATCAATCGATAAAATTAGCTTTGAATGTTTCTGTTTTGCCTCTACCCGTTCGCAGCCAATTGCTTCACGGATAAAAGAAACGTTTGAACAAATACGTTCCATATTTGCCGATCAATCTACCTCGACATCATCGCGCTTTATTCTCAGAGGTGGACGAGCATTTTATATCTTTAGTCGCACCGACTCGGTCGTCCAATATTGGCATGTTGTCGACGAAACACATCTTTTAACGGAATTAACATCTCCTCAACCCCATTTTAGTTCCGTTGTATTCGACCACGAAGCGGTCACAACATCACCAATTCCATACATCTATGAATTGAATAAACCGGGCGTGGTCCAGGTTTTTTGTACGACAATACCCAAAAAGACGGATATATATATTCTCGATGAACGTGGTTCATTGTATTGCCAACAACGTGAGTACACATCGGTTCAAATTTTACTTGAACCCTACAATCTTTTTCTGGAATCTGTGTTCCGTCGTTATGCCTTTTTAGCTGATATTACAATCGAATATTATTCGCTGGACCAGCAAACTCTGGACGATTTTTTAATCGAACCTATTCAGTTTAAAACAAAAGTGGGGCATCAATCGATCAACATACGAGTTTCGGCGGACGAGCTGGCACTCAATGAAACAGCATATACTATATATTGCAACGATAAAGAATTTTCTTCCATGGAATATGGTGACGCTCTATTTCGTCAAGTCGCCCATCATATTTTTCAAATACGACAAAGTGGGAAACGATATCCAATTTGTGTCGATGCTATTGACGTGCCGCTTAAAATTTTGGGAATCGACGTGGTTTCACAACTTCAAACCATTCATCTACTCCAATATAGACAAAAAATCGAACAACGTTTGGACCAAGCTAATTGATATGACTTCTAGATGCCACTTACCGAGCAGTTGGACTCTATAATGTCCGTGCCCTCATAAAAGCCTGCTCAGATACTTTTTCCCAGTTCAAAATTTGTTTCCGAAATTTACTGAAGTTTTGGTAAACCTTTTTGGACATTGGATCTTTGCTGGCCAAATGGCTGACAATTTCCTCCGAAATGATGCTTAATGACTTGAGCACTTCGTCGGGGAGTTGTTTGAGTTGAACTTTGTGTTTAACAACTAGCGTTTCCAACGCTTGGTTATTGCGTGCGGTAAATTCCGAGAGCATATCAAGATTCGCTGCTTTACACGCCGTCATCACGATATTCTGTAGATCATTGGGCAGTTCAAAAAAAGCTTTTTTATTGATTAAACATTCCAATGTAGTACCGGGTTCATGCCAGCCAGGGTAATAGTAATATTTAGCAACTTTATACAAACCAAATGCTAAATCGTTGTAAGGCCCAACCCATTCGGTAGCATCCAACGCACCAGATTGAAGAGACGTAAAAATCTCTCCCCCTGGGATAGTCACAGGTATCCCTCCCACTTTGCTCAACACCTCTCCACCAAGGCCCGGGACTCTCATTTTTAGACCTTTTAAATCATCCATGGTTTTGATTTCCTTATTAAACCAACCCGCCATTTGCACACCAGTATTTCCGGTCGCGGCAGGAATCAAACCAAAATCATTGTAGATTTCGCGCCACAATTCCATTCCACCCCCATAATAAAGCCAAGCATTCATCTCCTGACCGGTTAAGCCAAAAGGAACAGCAGAAAAAAACTGTAGTGCTTCGTTTTTACCTTTCCAATAATATGCACCTGCATGTCCCATCTCAGCTGTTCCCCGCGAAACAGCATCAAATACCTCGAAAGCAGGCACTAACTCTTTATCCCCGTAAACCTTTACTGTGATTCGCCCACCACTCATTTCTGCAATCATCTTGGCTAATAGATTTGCATTGGTACCCAGACCTGGAAAATTTTTTGGCCAAGCCGTTACCATCTTCCAACGAAATTTTTCTTTCGCAATAGCTACCGACGAAGATAAAGCCGTTCCAGTTGCTACTGAACCCAGCCCCAGTCTCTGTATAAATGCCCTTCGTTTCATGTATATTGCCTTTTTAGTTTTAAAATTTATTACTCAATACCTAACTTATAACAGATTATTATCCAATCAATCATGATAATTGAGTTTTCATAATAGGACACTTGAACTATAGTGCGTGGTAATATCTAAAAAATCATCTTTAAAAGCACTAATTTACCGTGTTTTTTGTTTCAATCTGGGATTCGACAAGTGACAAAATTCATTCTGTAATAACCAAATCTTGAGAATCTAAAATGGATCAATCAAATCGCTACGCTAAGTTAGATCTAAATGAAGCTGATTTGATCGCAGGAAATAGCCATGTGCTCGTGGCATACATTATGAAGCCGAAAGCCGGTCACAATTATCTTGTAACCGCCGCACATTTTGCCGCCGAGTCGTCCACTGGAACCAACGTAGAAGTTTATACCACCGATAATTTTACTCAGGGTGTCGATGCTATCGTATACGAGATCGATGAGAGTACCGAATTAATGAAGATAGCCTACCCGATTGATTTATTTGATCGTAATATTCTCGATGATCGCACGATGCTATCTTCTTTTTTGACCTTGACTATTGGAAATAATCAAGGAATGGGGGATGTAGAATACGGAAAGATTGTAGATTTTTATATCCCTCCCTCCTATTTGATGCTATGCGACGGTCCTGCGACAACGGTTGCTGACTTATGGCGGGTTTTGGGTCGCCCCACAAACAATGGTGGATTTATCGTCGGAACAATTATCAAACCTAAATTAGGTTTGCGTCCTCGACCATTTGCTAATGCAGCTTACCAATTTTGGTTAGGAGGGGATTTCATAAAAAATGACGAGCCACAAGGCAATCAACCTTTTGCGCCAATGAAAGAAACAATTCCTCTAGTCGCTGAAGCCATGAGAAAGGCTCAGGACGAAACTGGTGAAGCTAAGTTATTCTCAGCCAATATTACCGCTGACGACCATGGAGAAATGTTAGCTCGTGGAGATTATATTCTAAAAGCCTTTGCACCTTATGCTGACCATGTTGCATTAATGGTTGACGGGTATGTAGCAGGTCCTGCGGCCGTAACCACGGCCCGTCGCTATTTCCCTAATAAATTTTTGCATTATCATCGAGCTGGTCATGGGGCGGTCACATCCCCACAATCAAAACGAGGATATACTGCCTTCGTACATTGTAAGATGGCTAGATTACAGGGCGCTTCGGGCATCCACGTAGGAACTATGGGATATGGGAAAATGGAAGGAGAACGATCGGACCGTAGCATTGCATATATGTTAGAGAGAGATTCAGCGGATGGCCCCTATTTCCATCAAGAATGGCTAGGAATGAAACCAACTCTCCCAATAATTTCCGGGGGTATGAATGCACTAAGAATGCTTGGTTTCTTTTCTAATATCGGTCATTCAAATTTGATTATGACAGCAGGAGGTGGGTGTTACGGACATATAGATGGGCCCGCCGCAGGAGCTAAATCTATGCGTCAAGCAGAAGAGTGCTGGAAGCAAAGTGTCGACCCCATCGAATTTGCACTTAGACATGAAGAATTCGCCCGGGCTTTTGAGTCATTCCCAAGCGATGCAGATAATCTGTTTCCAGGATGGCGAGAGAAGTTGATCCAGTGCTGAATGGGTTTTAATGTCGTTTTCCAAGCATAACCTATAATTTAAGGATAGTTGCAAAGCACCCCTTTATAAATGACCTTCGTATCTCAAGGCATTTTACAAGACTAATACCAAAATTTAATACATTCTAAGATCCTACAACAATGAGAATATTCGTTGATCATAGATTATTTTGGTTTACTGTCGTTGTCATTCTAAATAATTTTGCAGTGGGTCTTTCGGGAATTTATTTACCCAATATTCCACAAAACATTATCTTATTGATTTTAACGGGATTGGTTTGTGTTCTTGCGATGCTTATTGCGCTTATTCCCAAAAAACTCCTTTCCAAAAATAATAATGTCAGCACTATTACTTCAAAAGTACCCTTCAAAAAACGCAAGGCGAATAATAGTATCTTAAACACAGAAAGTTTCGACATCAAACATCAGAGTGGAGTCTATCAAACAGAAGTAGAACTGACTGCTCCTGCCTTTTTTTCCAACTATTTAAGTATGTTAATTGTAGACTCGAATTTTAAGATAAATCGAATCAATGCTGCATTTTCCTTATTATCTGGATATTCCAAAAGTGATTCACTAGATAGTCATTTATCTATTTTTATCAATACAGAAAATGCCGATGAATTCCAAGCGACTATTAAAGCCTACTTTAAATATAATCATCAAAAGTCATGGGAAGGGGAAATTACTTGCAGGCGGAAACAAGGAAACCCCTTTCCTGCAAAATTGATCATTTCACCCATCAAAACCCAAATAGATTCGGCTACATACTATGTCGTAAACCTTTTAGACCTCACGCAACAAAGGGAATCAGAAAACCGTATTATTCGCCTTGCTCATTATGATGATTTGACAGGGCTTTGTAATCGAGTCATGTTTTGTGATCACTTAGCAAAGCTTTTATCCCGTGCAAAACGTCACCAAGGTTATACCGTGATTCTATATCTCGGTCTTGATCGACTAAAAACAGTTAACGATTCTCTCGGCCACCAGATTGGGGATGAGTTGATAAAGCAAGCCGCGAGTCGACTCGCTGATTCAATGAGGCAGGAAGACTTCGTCGCCCGAATCAACGGTGATGAATTCGCTGTTATGTTGCTTCCAGAAAGCACCCATGAGAACGCCGCCTATGGCGCTACAATTATTGCTCAAAAAATTGTTACCCAATTATCGGAAGTTTTTTATATTCAACGCCAGGAGATTTTTGCTAGCGTGAGTGTGGGGATTGCCATATTTCCAGAAGATGCAACAAATGCCCAGACTCTATTAAAACATGGGGAGCTAGCCATGTACGAGGCCAAAAAACAGGGTCGTGGGAACTACCAATTTTTTAAAGAAGAATTCATTTCCAACACAAAAGACAAAAATAAAATAGAAGTTGGATTGCGTAAAGCTGTAGAAAAAGATGAACTTAGACTCTATTATCAACCTCAGTATAATGCCAGAAGCAAATCGATTTGGGGTGCTGAAGCACTTGTTCGATGGTTCAAGAATCAAACCCAAATGGTGCCTGTTAACCATTTCATACCCATTGCCGAGGAAACTGGTCTTATCGTACCAATCGGTCAGTGGATTTTGGAAACGGCTTGCCAGCAACAGCGATACTGGCTCGATTCTGGTTACCCCATAAAACAGGTTTCTGTTAATATTTCCGCACGGCAATTTATAGAATCGAACTTTCTTCAATCTGTTGACGACGCGCTCAAAAAAGCGGGTTTGGACCCTAAACATTTGGAACTGGAATTAACAGAATCGATGCTCGTTGGTGATGCGAAACAAATTGAGCTTCAACTTAAACGACTGAAGAAAATGGGAATAAAACTAGCCCTAGATGATTTCGGCACAGGTTATTCCTCCCTATCATATTTGAAAAATTTCCCGATCGATATCCTAAAAATCGACCAATCATTTGTAAGAGATCTAACGGTTGACTCCAAGGATGCCAGAATTGCTTGCGCTATCATTGAAATGGGACATTCCCTCGGGCAAAAAATTGTAGCTGAAGGCGTTGAGAACGAAGTACAACTCGATTTTTTAACCGAACGCAAATGCGATATTATCCAAGGGTACTACTTCAGTCCACCGTTACCGTCGAATCAAATGAATACGTTACTTGAATCGGAAATGGAACGTACAACCTCAGCATAAAAATGTGGTGGTAACCAATGGCGGCAAACCAACACCTTAATTTTTGAAAGTTGCTTTATCGACGGGCATGGCCTGTTCGATTACTAATAGTTAGCGCTTCAGCTTTAGCCCTAGAAAAACGCAACCAATTCACGATGTACACCCTTTCTGTCCCTTCACTAAATCACTTATCGACAACCTAGACAGGTGTTTTTTATGCCTATGAATAGGATCGTTTCATACCCTTGGCGAAAGAGGGGTTTAAGAATTTTTGAATAGGGTTTAATTAGGGATATAGTTCAATTTTGAATTGCTTATGGG
>CAZZET010000049.1:10442-24979 GCA_964653275.1 uncultured Methylococcales bacterium | reverse complement strand
TCTTAATCCATCCCCGATAAAATAAACAACCCTATATCAGGCACACGGACGTGCCTCTAAAAACTAGTTTGCCTGTTTAGGGTTCAACGAGAATCTCATGCGATACAGAGCTATGGTTTTCTATACCACTAAATGTCAAACGACCGCAATCCTGGTTACTCTGATTACGGGCGTTTCAACCGAAACTTCTTCCCACTAAATTTTAAAATCATACTATCGGCTGTGATTTCTTGTAAAACGGGTCCATCCGCTATGCGTTGCCCAGCCCTATACTTATCCATATTCACAATGACAAAACGCTCCTTCGGATCAACTGAATAAGCATAAACATTAACCTTCATTTCGGGAAGCCGCTGCTGAAATTCCTGTGACATCATACGTAATGTTGGAATCCTCTCGATCTGTGGAGAAACGGCTTTGTTACGCGTTGACAGTCGAGAAGAACGCACCTTTTTGATACGACTTTTGGGCGCTTTTACCGATTCAACATTTTTGATAATTCTCGAACTTTCTTCTGTTGCATTCTTGGGAATTACCGGTTGACTTTGTTGAACACTTTTCATCACTTCTTTATTTAGTGAACTCAAATCGATAGCATCTGGCTTATTAGAGGATGATTGATTTAGTATTGACGAAGATGGGGACATTGTCGTCATTTTCTGGACCGGTTTACTCGCTATTGTATTATTAGAAGGAGATCTTACTCGCTTAGAAGGTTTTGGATTCAGCTTTGATGGTGGTCTTTTCGATTTGTTTTTTTGTATGCCTTGTGATCTAGCTATGACAGTTTTCGGTGAACTCGATTTTTTAGCGAGCGTTGGTTTCGAAACCGATTTCGGAGCTTGCGACGAAATCTCTTTCATATCAGAACTAAGCTGTTGTGAATCCGTCGACGCATTCTGACTCAAAAAATAAAGAGAAAGGAGTCCAATATTGCTGACGACTAGGACAGTGATTATCCACGGTAATCTCGATTTCGGGGCATCGATCTCCAGTGTATGCTCCGATTTTAAAGTCGGAACCTGACTAAGCTGTCGTTCACGTTCCGATTTTCGAAGTGCATCCAAAATATAGGACATCAGTTGATCCTTCGTCTTAATTCAAGCTTCGGAATACCCGGAGTGCTCAAAGTGTTATTAAGTTGAATAAATGTATGGGGTCCGACGACACCATTAGCTTTTAATCCATTTCTCCTTTGAAATTCCATTACACGCGTCACTAATCTATCATCAAAATGACTATCGGTAGATTCAGGCTTCAAGAATCCCGTAACAGCAGTCATTTGGTCACGCAATGATTGCACCACGGGTAGTGTTTGCCCGCCACGTAATACCTTAACTTTAGGCCTCGGCGGCTTCCAAAATAGGACAGAAAAACCACGCCAAAAAGGTAATACTTCTTTAAGATGAAACGAATGGGGTTTGTTATTAACTTTGAAAACCAACTGGTTCCCATTTAGATTAGCCAATGTTACATATCGTTCTATACCACTGGCCGATTTAAATTCCATTACTACCGGGCGGTTGAGCTGAACTATCCGATTCCAACCATCAACCTGAGTCAAGCAACGCAACTTCATGTCCTGTGCACCATCACAATCATTGGTATGATTAGAATGTCCTAGCCCCCATTGGGTAAAAAGCTGAGCAAAGGCTGTATCTACGTCAAGTTTAGGATTTCTAATAAATTCTCCGAAAGTCTGTTGTTCAACATCATTCCACTTCTCGGAATCACCAATTTTAATAAGCACGGGACGTCGAGCACTTCCTTGATCAGTTGGTTTTGGATTATCTGTAATCTCTTGATTGATAGGATTTGGTACAGCACTGCCACTAATAGTTCCCATCGGCTCAATACTCTTGGCCTCTACTTCTCCAAACTGGATTCCATTCAAAGCAAACCCGAACTTTGATTGCAATTCCGAAAGTCTATCTTGAAACAATCCCACTCCGAAACCCAATAACAATACCGTTGTAGCTGCTACCCAAAAAGCTGGACGCGAAAACACGGGCCAGTGGTGGGGAGCTAACACCTCACGAGCAGCTACTCCTGCAATTCGTGAATTGATTGTTTTTCTCCCTTGAGTGTAGGCGCCAAGTAAAGCACGGTCACAAATGGTATTAATAAGCCGGGGAATACCTCCGGAAAATTGATAAATAGTACGAACGGCAGATTTTTTGAAGGGCTGTTTTCCACATCCGGCAACCAATAACCGATGTCTAATATATTCAGCCGTCTCCTTAAAACTAAGCGCTGTTAGATGACACCGAGCCGTTATTCGCTGAGCGAGTTGACGAAGCTCATTCTTTTCCAACAACTCAGTGAGCTCTGGTTGTCCAACCAATATGATTTGAAGCAACTTGGTTTCACTGGTTTCCAGATTCGTCAGCAACCTAACTTGCTCTAGTACATCGAAACTCAAATTCTGAGCTTCGTCAATCATAACTACTGTGCGCCTACCACGGGCAAATGCATCTAGCAAATAATTATTTATAATATCTACTAATAGTTTAAGACTTTTTGTCCCAGCCGGATACGCAATTTGCAGTTCATCGCATAATGCCGCAAGTAATTCAACAGCATTCACCCGCGGATTCAAAATCAAAGCAATATCCACATCTTCGGGTAATTGTTGCAACAAACATTGACATAAAGTCGTTTTACCCGTGCCCACTTCACCCGTTAATGCGACGAACCCCCCACTCTGAGCAGTGCCGTACAACAGATGCGCAAGCCCTTCCTGATGCCTGGGGCTCAGAAATAAAAAACGCGGATTAGGCGCAATAGAGAAGGGTCGTTCTGTGAGTCGAAAAAACTGAGTATACATTACCCCAATCGAGTTATTGAATCCAATTCAGAATTCGTACTAAATACCCCGATAAAGAGCCGTCCGGAAATAACTTGAATATATCGGATGATCCTATTGAAAATAGTCGTTTCAGAAAATAGTTTGCTAGCAAGCAATCATTACAGAAAACTATAGCATACCATCCGGTTTCATACGTGAAACCTCGCACAAGATCACAGTTTTACTAGCCTGTTAGACTACGGCACCAACCCGATTAACTCTTAAGATTATTCCGTAGTAACACTAGTTTCTTTATTCTGTAGTGCCGTTTCAAGAGTATGCCATGCTAAAGTCGCACATTTTACCCGCGCGGGATATTGGCGAACACCGGCTAAAACTGCCAACTTGCCAATTTCTTCCAATTTCACATCTTCATTCCCCGTTGTAATTTTATGAAGAATTTGAAATTGCTCGTGGGCTTCTTTTTCGTGCAAATTTTTAACAACATCAGTCATTAAGGATACGGACGCCGTTGATATCGCACAACCTGAGCCCTGAAAACTTGCATCCTTTATAACGCCCTCTTCGACTTTGAGATAGAGAGTTAGCTTATCACCACAAAGCGGGTTATATCCTTCCACTTTTCGATTAGCATCATCCATGACACGGAAGTTCCTTGGATTTCGATTGTGATCGAATATTACTTCTTGATAAAGATCGCGTAGTTCATCAATCATCGACTAAACACCTTGATCAGTTGTTTGATCTCTTCCATCAATACATCAATTTCTGCAAATGTGTTGTACACAGCAAACGAAGCTCTAGTCGTTGCAGCTACGTCGAAAAAGTCCATCACCGGCATCGCGCAATGGTGACCTGCCCGAACCGCTATGCCATGATGGTCCAATACTGTTCCGATATCATGTGGGTGTATATTTTCCAAAACGAAAGACAGAATTCCTCCCTTATCCTTAGCTGTTCCAAGTACAGTCAGTTCAGGAATTGCATCAGCTTTTTCGGTGGCATATTGCAACAGTCGATATTCGTACTCAGCAATCGTATCCATACCCAGCCCATTTAAATAATCCAACGCCACACCGAATGCAATTGTATCAGCGATATTGGGTGTACCTGCTTCAAATTTATAAGGAATTGGACTATATTCAGTTTTTTCAAAAGTGACTCTACGAATCATATCCCCACCACTCTGGTATGGGGGCATCCCTTCTAACAATTCAGCTTTCCCGTATAACACACCTATACCGCTAGGCCCATAAAGCTTATGGCCTGAAAAAGCGTAAAAATCACAATCCAATGCTTGAACATCGACGGCCATATGCGGTATCGCCTGAGCGCCATCCAACAATACCGGTATATCCCGGCCATGCGCAAACGCAATGAGCTCCTTGACAGGATTAATAGTTCCTAGGGCATTGGACATATGGGCAATAGATATCAGCTTCGTGCGATCACTGACCATTGCCTTAAAATCATCAACTAATAATTCACCCTTTTTATTAATGGGACCAACTTTCAGTTCCGCTCCAGTTTGTTCGCACAACAACTGCCACGGTACGATATTGGAGTGGTGCTCCATGGTAGTGATGAGGATTTCATCATCTTTTCCGATATTGGTTTTCCCAAACGTTTGAGCGACCAAATTAATCGCTTCAGTCGTACCCCGCAGAAAGACGATTTCCTTTTCGCTTTCCGCATTAATAAACTGCTGAACTTTCTTACGTGTACCCTCATAAGCAGCGGTAGATCGTTCGCTCAGTGTGTGAACCCCACGATGTATGTTGGAATAATCACACTCATATACCTGACGAATTGCATCGATTACAACCCAAGGCTTCTGACAGGACGCGGCATTGTCTAAATACACCAAGGGCTTGCCTCGAATGTTTTGATGCAATATAGGAAAATCTTGTCTAATCCGCTCTATATCCAAACTATTGTCAGCGTTATCAGCTCGTGTCACACTATTCAACACGGCTGTCATAACCAGTCCCCTCGAACACCAATCTGAGGGAATTCTTTCAGTACTTTATGCTGAACCACTTTATGTAACTTTGTATTATTTATTTTTTCAACCATTTCATTAGCAAATGCAAAGGTCAACATGTTCCTCGCAGTTGATTCATCAACGCCGCGTGATTTCAGATAAAAAACTGATTCCTCATCAATTTGGCCCACGGTTACACCATGAGCACATTTAACATCATCGGCATAAATTTCCAATTGAGGTTTACTATCCACTTCAGCATCCGGTGATAACAGCAAATTTCTATTATGCATGTCCGAATCAGTTTTCTGGGCATCCTTATGAACAATAATACGACCTTGAAATACCCCTCTGGCCTTCTCATCCAAAATACCTTTATACGTTTCCCGGCTGATCGCGTTGGGTTCTAAATGATGAACCCGTGTATGATTATCGATGTGTTGCCGCATTGACGCCAAGTAAAGACCGTTTAAAGTACATTCTGAAGCGCGCTCAAGATTAGTATGAATTTCATTGCGCGCTAGCAAGCTACCAAAGGAAAAACCATGGTGCGAAAAGATACTATATGGTTTCTGCTCAACATAAACGCCACCAAAATGAAAAGCTTTTTCAGACTCAAACTGAAGCTTATGCAAATCAATTGAAGCATTTTCAGACATGGATACTTCAGTCACGGACGTGGACAGATAACCTTGCTGTGTTGAACCAACATAAGTCTCAACAATCTCCGCTTTGGCGCCCTGCCCGGCAACGATGAGATTTCGGATAATCGCTGAACTATTCTCTTTTGTATTAACGTAAAGCAATTGAACCGGTTTTTCTAAAACCGTATTTTTGGGCACGTAAACAAAACATCCATCGGTAAAATATGCCGTATTAAAGTAAATAAAACCATGCTTTTCCCGTTTCAGGCTCTGACCAAAACTCTGTTCAACCAACTCGGGAAATCGCCCAAGAGCATCTACAATACTGGTTACAATTGCACCTTCCGGTAACGCTTCCACCGATGAATATTTGGAAACAAAATGACCATCAGCAAAAACCAGATTGTGGCCTCCTTCCATACGATACTGATTTAACCACGATTCATCGATCTCCGAATGCGCCTTGGCAGACGGCGAAAAGAGTTTGCGCTCAATCGGTGATATATTAGTATATCTCCATTCTTCTTCTCGCAGTGACGGAAAGCCATCGGATTTAAAACACTTTAAGGCTTGTCCACGCTGGTTGCGGAGCCAAGAAATCGATTGTCCGGGCAATTCGTGCTCAATTGATCGATATTGATCCATGTAGGCCAATGCCGATTGGTTTATAACACTCATCGTACCACCCTCACGCGAGAACCTGTTTTTCAATCCATCCATAGCCTTTTTCTTCCAGCTCCAACGCGAGATTTTCATCGCCCGTTTTAACGATATTTCCATCGGCAAGTACATGGACGAAATCCGGTTTGATGTAATTAAGTAGTCGCTGATAATGGGTAACAATAATAAAAGACCGATCTTGTGACCGCAAAGAATTCACCCCCTCTGCCACAATTTTCAAGGCATCGATGTCAAGTCCTGAATCGGTCTCATCCAAGACACACAGACTCGGTTCCAAAACAGCCATTTGCAAAATTTCGTTACGCTTTTTTTCACCCCCTGAAAACCCCTGGTTTACCGCGCGATATAGAAATCGTTCATCCATCTCCACCAATTTGGTTTTTTCCTTGACAGTTTTCAGAAAATCTATGGCATCCAATTCACCTAACCCTTTATGCTTACGAATCGCATTCAGCGCTGCTTTGAGCAAATAGATATTACTGACTCCAGGTATTTCAACCGGATACTGAAATGCCAAAAAAACACCCTCCCGAGAACGTATTTCCGATTCCATTTCTAATAAATCCTTGTCAACATATCTAACCGAACCAGAAGTCACGTCATAGCCATCGCGTCCCGCCAAAACATGGGCCAATGTGCTTTTTCCAGATCCGTTGGGCCCCATCACAGCATGAACCTCACCAGCGTTAACATCGAGATTAATGCCCTTCAGGATAGGCTTATCCTCGATGCTAACGTGTAGGTCTTTAATACTTAGCATGTAAAACTCCGACTCTTTAAATATAATGATTTGTTAGTTATTTACTTAGGGGCGTGTATCTTTCAATCTTGAACACTCGCCTACCCGACGCTACCTTCCAAACTGATCCCCAAAAGCTTTTGTGCTTCTACCGCAAATTCCATAGGAAGTTCTTTGAATACCTCCTTACAAAAACCATTAACAATCATGGAAACAGCATCCTCGGCGGAAAGCCCCCTTTGTTTACAAAAAAACAGTTGATCCTCGCTAATCTTTGACGTCGAGGCTTCGTGTTCAACTTGGGCCGACGGCTGTTTAACTTCCAGGTAGGGAAAAGTGTGAGCCCCACATTGATCCCCAACAAGCAGCGAGTCACATTGGGTGTAGTTGCGAGCATTTTCCGCACCCTTCATAACCTTAATCAAACCACGATAGGTATTCTGCGCCTTTCCTGCGGAAATCCCTTTGGAGATAACCGTGCTACTAGTGTTTTTACCGATATGGATCATTTTGGTACCCGTATCAGCTTGCTGAAGATTGTTGGTCAACGCCACCGAATAGAATTCACCTACTGAGTTATCCCCTTTTAAGATACAGCTTGGGTATTTCCAGGTAATGGCCGAACCTGTTTCCACTTGAGTCCAGGATATTTTCGAATTCACTCCCCGACAATCACCCCGTTTGGTAACAAAGTTATAAATTCCACCCTTGCCATCTTTATCACCAGGGTACCAATTTTGGACGGTCGAATATTTAATTTCTGCATTATCCAAAGCGACTAACTCAACCACGGCAGCATGCAACTGGTTTTCATCACGCATGGGTGCAGTGCAACCTTCTAAGTAGCTAACATGGCTACCCGCTTCCGCAATAATTAAGGTCCGTTCAAATTGACCCGTGTTTGCAGCATTTATCCGGAAATACGTAGACAATTCCATCGGACACCGCACACCTTTTGGAATAAATACAAAAGACCCATCAGAAAAAACAGCTGAGTTTAAAGTTGCATAAAAATTATCGGTATAAGGCACTACCGAACCTAAATATTTCTTAACCAACTCTGGGTATTCTTGGACAGCTTCGGATATGGGGCAAAAAATAACTCCCGCTTCGGCAAGTTTGCCTTTAAAAGTAGTCGCTACAGACACACTATCAAACACTGCATCAACCGCCACACCAGCGAGGCGTTCCTGCTCGGCCAGTGGAATGCCCAACTTTTCATAAGTTTCTAATAATTGGGGATCAACCTCTTCCAAACTTTTCGGGCCATCCTGTTTTTTTGGCGCCGAGAAATAACTGATAGCCTGAAAATCGATAGGGGCGACTTCGACCTGAGCCCATGTCGGGCTTTCCATTTTCAGTTTTGACCATTGACGAAAAGCTTTCAATCGCCATTCCAGCATAAACTCTGGCTCATTTTTCTTCGCAGAAATGGCCTCAATAACTCCTTCGTTTAACCCTGGAGGGAAAGTGTCGGCCTCAACATCGGTAACAAAACCTGGGTTGTATTCCTGACCGAGCAGGTTTTCAATTTCTTTTGTACTCGCTGACATCGCTTTCTCCAGAATTTATCGATGTTATTAAACTGAAAGATCTTCTAGTGGCATTCTGATTTCAACGGAAAGATCAGAAACCGGCTTTATCATATCAACCAATGTTACTGACTCTAGAGCCGTTTTTACTGCCCGATTGATGACCGCCCAGTTTCCCCGAATCTTACAGCTACCAGACTGTTCACAATGATCAACTGATAAACTGCATTCCGTTAATGCAATCGGTCCTTCCACAGCAAAGACCACATTTGCTACTGTTATTGCCTCGGGTCCACGAGCAAGATAATAACCACCCTTGGAACCACGCATGGAACTTACAATGTCAGCTTTAGACAGTGTTTTCAGAAGCTTGCTTACAGTTGGTAAGCTTATCCCAGTAGCACTCGAAACTTCCGTAGCTGCATGCTGTTCGGCATTATTCTTCGCCATATAACTCAGGATTACTACCGCGTAATCAGTAAGCTTACTTATTCGAAGCATTTTTATCCTCTTTTATTTAGGACTATTTTAGTACTAATTTGACCGTGAGTAAACCTTTGGCTCAAAGAGTACATTTCTGTTCTACTATTTTTGGTAATTGTTTCTCACTAAAAACTTCTTTTGATGAAAGCTGTGATATGCAGGGATATAGGAATGGGATATTGAACATTAAATCGGTTACTAACAACCGCACAGGAATACCAGCGGTCAACCCGCTCAACAGCTAGTCATGCACTTTCTCACACTAGCATACGGATTTCTTCTTGTATACGGAACGCTATTTCCACTAACCGACTGGCATTCCCCTACCGAAAATATCATAGGAACTTTGTTAGCGGATGGGATAAAACCTAGCTCCCTCCCAGACATTATTACCAATATTCTTGTCTATATCCCGTTCGGTTTATTATTATTTAATATCACTGCCAGGTACCAGCGTGCTCCAATTGCCATGGTTATATCGATCATGACGGGCACGTTTCTAAGTATTTCCCTGGAATACTTGCAGGCCTACAACCCCCATCGTGTTGCCTCAATTCTTGATGTCATCTTGAATGTTGGGGGAACGAGTATAGGAGTGATATTTGCACGTGGATTCCGAGGTGAATTCCGATTTGGCCGGTGGCTAATCAAACACCGAAAAAATTTAATCCTACCAACAACATTTGCAAACCTCGGCCTCTTGTCACTAGGACTTTGGGCCCTTTCGCAACTTTCCCCGCTTGTTCCCTCGATTGATATAAGCACCCTACGGGACGGATTAAAACCCATAATTTCGGTCCTAAAAGGCAAATCAGCCCTAAATAACGAACATACCGCTGTTTACTTTTTTAGCGTACTTGGATTAGGTTTAATCTCCGACGATCTTGTTCGACCTGGGAAAAAAAGAGCCTTGTTTTTTGGGTTTGTATTGCTTGTTTTGCTATTCAAAGTCCCAATGGTAAGCCGCCAATTGTCTATTGAAGCGCTGTTAGGTTCAGGGACTGCGCTCTTATTTTATGTGTTTCTTCGGGTAATACCCTCAGCATTGAGATTAAAATTAGCCGCAATTTTGATAATTCTCGCTGTAGGAATCGACGCGCTTAGGGTTGACCCTAAAGCACAGGCATGGGATTTACAGACTTTCAACTGGATTCCTTTCCGAATGCACATCACAAATACATTGATTGGATTCGGCGATATTCTTACAGGACTTTGGCCATTCGCATCGCTTTGTTACATCGCGATACGCACGTTGGCATATCAATCAAATAAGGTCGGCATTACAGGTGGAATTATCATATTTTTGTCCATACTTGCCCTCGAATGGAATCAACAACATATCCCTGGACGACACGGTGATATAACAGATGCTTTTCTAGCATGGCTTGCATGGTCAATTGCGTGGTTTTTTCCCGCACTCAAAAATACGGGTACTTCGAATCATTTCTCTGATACCCGGTTTATCGATCAAGTATCTGCTACCAAAAAAGCTCCAACACGCGCCAAATTATTTTGGGGCATTGCAGGTTTGTTGACACTTCTAGCCTCAACCATAATTGTTAAATTCAGCGCCTCCGACGAATTCACGGAAAAACCGCTGGATGAAAGTATCCTATATCGACTTCCAACACCTCAAGAACTACCAGAGGTAATGCTTCCACATTTCAAATTCGCTCATCCCCGACTACCTGCCCCGTCACCCAAAGATGTAGTACGATTAAAAATCGAAAACCGAAAATTTTTCCGACGCGCTAAACGACGCGCTGACAAAGGGCAAGGAAAATTCTATGAAATTATTCTGACCGAATTCGTAGACTCTGGGAGCCAAGACCTGAACGTTTTGCACAAAAGGCTAATAGCGTTAAAGTTTAAATCTCGTGGACAGAAGCAAATCAAACCACTGGCCATCGCATATGACTGGTTGTACCACCAATGGACTCCCGACCAGAGAACGCAACTCCGAAAAAAGCTCGAGGATGGCGCCGAATATATAATCGACCATATACGTCATAAACAACGATTATCACCGTACAACGTGTACTTGTACAACAGTCCCCTTCAAGCACTGATGGCAGCAAGTATTGCATTGTATGGGGATAGTCAGCGTGGAAACGACGCCATGAATTTCACCTTCGATTATTGGAAACATCGCGTCATTCCTGTTTGGCGCCAAATCATGGGGACAAACGGAGGCTGGCACGAAGGTGGAGAATATATTGGGATTGGGATTGGACAGGCTATATACCAATTACCCGCCATGTGGCGTAAAGCAACCGGCGAAGACTATTTTAAATCGGAATCGGGGATCAAAGGATTTTTAGATTTCCTTATTTATCGTACCCGTCCGGACAATACGCACTTTCGTTGGGGCGATGCAAGTTATTTCAATCGCCGCGTCAACGACCGGCTCGCCCTCTCTCTTGAGTACCAGAATCCTGCCTCCTATGCTCTGACAGGGTGCGAAAAAACTATTAAACCTACCTCCTGGCCTTGGGGGCCCTTGTCTGATCCTTCTCTCTGCGGTGTTAATGCGCTCGTAACTATGCCCTTAAATCGATATTTTGACGGCATCGGTTTACTCACAGCACGCAGTAACTGGTCGCCCGATGCAACTTACGTTTCGTTTAAAGCCGGTGATAACTTTTGGTCTCACAGTCATCTAGACCAAGGGGCTTTCACCATTTACAAAGGCGGTCCTCTAGCCATTGACAGCGGTTTTTATGGCCCGAGATACGGGGCAGATCACCATATGAATTATACCTACCAAACCATCGCCCACAACCTCGTGACGATTACCGATCCAAAAGATACCGTTCCTGCTCCCCGTAAAGGTAATCCTCGCCCTTTTGCAAACGATGGCGGCCAACGTCGAGTAGGATCGAGTTGGGGTATTGAATCCGCACCCCTTGACCTATATGAGTGGCAACGAAAACGGGAGATATATCACACCGCTTCGATGGCCAACGTATTCATGGAAGATGACTTTACCGTAGGCGTCGCAGACCTAACTCCCGCCTATACCAATGCTTATTCGGGAAAAGGATCATTCTCCCATAGAACCCGGAGAGTGGAAAAATATCATCGTATCTTTGGCTACGATCGTAAAGACGATGTAATTGTCATATTCGATCGAATCCGGGCAACCAACCCAAAATTTACAAAACGTTGGTTATTACACACCATAGAAAAGCCAATAAAAACTCAGGACGGCTTCAATATTATGCTTTCGCCAAAAAACCAACTGGGGCATAAGGGTGGTCGTCTGGTAGGCCACGTGTTAAAACCAAAGCCAGCCGATGTTACTCTAATTGGTGGGCCAAGTTTTGAATTTTACGTTGACGGAAAAAATTATCCACTAAACAAAACCACCTTGTCCCGTAAAAAAAATGCCGAACCTGGTGCGTGGCGAATCGAGATTAATCCTTCATCCAAAAATTTTCAAGATGTTTTCCTCGTGGTATTACTTCCAACACTAGGTAATTCATCACCCCCTCATCAAGTCAGTCTACTTGAGAATGCAAATCAAATTGGATGTGAAATTATTGGCCCTTCACGAATAACACGATGGTGGTTTAGTCACAACAAAGAAGGACTCTCAATCGATTCCACCGACCATAACAAATTAAAAAGGGTACACAATATTGGAATTTCCGAAGATTCGAATTGAATACTGGCGCCTAGCTACATTTCAAAAATATTTCGTAATGCTTGACGACAAAGGTATACGACACATTTCACAACGTAAAGCTTTATGGGTTCGCGTGAGAAATCCAAGCTAATACTGAAGCACCATCATTGTCATATCGTCGATTGAATTTACTTCCAACATCGAAAAGATTTTTTTTATTCGTGCTTTTCGATCTAGCCTTATATGATTATCGATAAGATTTTCCAGTCCACTAACCCCAATTTCGTGAACTCCATCCGTTTTCGCCTCGATCAAACCATCGGAAAAAATATACAACGAACCATTGCTAAGGTTTAAGGATTCCGTAGGGAAATCCGTACTACGCAGACCGTGAGAGATACCAAGAGGATACGTTTTAGCGGGAAATCTCGAATAAACTCCTTCCGAAGATCGAAAAACCGGCGGCAAATGTCCCGCATTCGAAAATACAACTTGACCCGTTGAAGGGTCGAATACACCCACCATAGCAGTCACAAACATCCCCCGAGAACTCGTTGAGGACAATTGAGCATTCATCAAAGACAATATCTCACACGGTGCTATTTCCATATTTGCAAACGCTCTGAATAACGACGTAGCTTGGGCCATGACCATGCCAGCATGTATCCCTTTGCCCGATACATCTCCTAGTGCAAAAAAAAATACTGTGATCATTGGCGGGAAAAACATCGTAAAAATCTCCTGAGATTTCCCGTGCGGGTTTATTTAATGCGTAAATAGGAAAAGTATCCATGTTGAATTGAGGCAATAAATGCTGCTGAACTTCCATAGCCAGCTCTATTTCGCTCAGAACACGACTTCTCCATTTTTTTATTTCGGAGCCAGATCGTTCAAGATTGTACAACAAGTGATTATAATGAAAACCAATCTGCCCGGCATCGGTAAACGGATCTTGTGGGGCTCTCAACCCGAGGTTTTCGCTATCTGCTTGGTTCCGCATCATCTTCACCAACTCCCAATGGTCGGTGCTGGCATTGTGTTCGGCAATATTCAAACCAATATCCTCAACGACTGCTGATACTCTAAGTGGGTAAATTTGGTTGATCAAGAGCAGTGACAGATAAGCAAATCCAAATACCGACACCCCAACCACTATGACCCCAAATAGCTGGATACTAAACTGCGTAAGAGCCGATGCACCACCCGCAAATCTCTCTGGTTCTCCAAAAACAGCCACCGCCAATGTTCCCCAAACTCCGGCGAACAGGTGAACCGGAATTGCGTCAACCACATCGTCCACTCTAAATCGTTCCAGCACTTCTTTTCCAAACGCAGAAAAGGCTCCTCCAATGGTTCCGATTAAAATAGCATCCAATTGAGTCACTATGTTACAACTGGCAGTAATTGCAACCAATCCAGCAAGCGGGCCACTCAATATATACGAAGGTTCTGGCTTTCCCACGCGAACCAGCCCGATAAACGATGATGCTACCAACCCAGCCGCACCCGCTAAAAATGTATTAATCAAAATGACCGGGACGGCGCTATCCAAAACCCCATTGCTACCGCCATTAAACCCAAACCACCCTGCCCATAAAATCAGAGTACCAAGTGCTGACAACGGGATATTCGCCCCATTAAACCGACGCAACCCCCATTTTAGAATCAAATCGCCCAAGACGAGGTCCGATAACAATCGCCGCAGCCAACGCAACCCATCCGCCAACACTGTGTACTACAGTCGATCCCGCAAAGTCATAAAAACCCAATTGCAGCAGCCATCCATTGCCTCCAGACATGTAAAGCCCTCTCCAAATCCAATGACCTACGACGGGGTATATTATTGCAGCGGTAATAGCAGTAATAATTAAATAACTATAAAATCGCGTTCTTTCGGCGATGGTACCCGAAATAATCGATGCCGACGTTGCAACAAACATAGCTTGGAAAACAAAAAATGTGTGGTCTCCAGACTCCGACGACGAAAAAAGAAACTTGTCAGTACCCACTATCCCTTGCCAACTGTCTCCGAACATC
>CAZZET010000049.1:8246-10342 GCA_964653275.1 uncultured Methylococcales bacterium | reverse complement strand
CCGAACATCCAAAATATCGAAATCGAAATCCCAAAATCTGCAATATTTTTAAGCGCGACGTTAATGTTATTCTTTTTTCTGGACAATCCAGCTTCTAAACACAAAAACCCCGGTTGCATGGCAAAAACCATGACGGCACACACCAAAATCCACAAAGTGTCGAGTAGGGTCGGAGTATTCATCGGGATCAAATCAACCGGAACCATTTACAGCAATTCATTAGATTGGAATTATTATTTAATCGCCCACATTGATTGAAGCAAGCATTTTATCTACATTGAGCCCGCTTTTTTCCGGATCAACGCCGATTAAACTACACAGAGAAACAATTTCAATATGCTCTACCAAATTGGTCTTGCCATCGCTCAAGCTAATAGCCACGCACAAACGAATGAGCAACTGGGCAACTTCTTTATCTAACGCCACAGACTGAACTGCCGCCACCGCTTCCTGATGCCCAAGCTTGGGTGACTCTGCAATGAGATCAACAAAATAATTAAAAAGATCAACCCCTTTATGAGGGTCGAAAATTTTCAGCTTATCCAGAGTTGTCATGATTTGATCAAGCCGTATCCGATCACAAAAATAAACCTGTCCATCGGACATGGATACCATTGCACAAGCGGCCATTGCAGCTTTTAGAAAAGGTTCGTTTCTCTTTTTTTCCAAGCGGTTCTTAAACAAGGCCGCAAGTTCATCAATAATGCTAGTCATTCGAATATCATTGTGAAGTGCAGAATAATCTTTTTCCTTAATTTCTCAAAAACCGGTACCATGAGCCAGTTTTAATTGCCGATATTTGTATTTAAGCACCTGCCAGAATCTAAACCGTCGGTACACCCCGCACTATAGAGAATTGACTCTAACCGCTTAATACTGAGTCGGAGTCTAACGCATCCATCACGGTATCCGTTGCAATTCGAATCGTTTGTTTCCTATGCCAAGACAACAGGCTATAACAGCACTGATAATTAATGACTAAAGAACATTGCATGGAAAATTCACAACCTACTTACTATATATCGGAAGATTTACCCCTTCCAATGGCACAGCGACGGAAATAATAACCTCTTCGAACCAAATGGAACCTAAATCAGAACGTCACTGCACTTATTCTTCAGGTTCCACACAATTTGACCCACCACGTAGATCACACAACCGGTAACGCAGTGAGGCAACCCAGAATATGTAAGCCTTTTCGACATCATTCCATTCTTCGGTCACCCCACTAAGATCTTTTGTACCACCGCGGCGATCGACCGCTGCCACAAGGAGCGTTCCAGTTTGAGCATCCACCAACTTCATTTCAATACTGGCCGACCCCACAAAACCCGGCTTTCCCCCAACAATATAGCCTTTAATACCAGTCAAAACCCTGGTCTGAGGAATGATGGAGGTAATTGTATCCATCGCTGGGCTTGACGCTTCTGCCTCGGTAATAGCAAAAGTAGCACGCATTACCCCGGGCCCCTCGTGCTGAACAATTTCGTAATCTTGGCTCAACGCATCATAAAGGTGACCATGGAGAAAATTCGCCAGCGTCTGAAGATCTTCTTTAGAAACATCCTCCGTTTCTTTATCTTTCCACACCGTTACTGGATCCAGGATAACCTTGGTGTAGGAGTCCCAGTCGGCATTCGGATTTATATATCTAAGCAGCGCCTCTCCATCATCTCCTTCCTCAAGAAGCGAAGAATCACTACCCAGAAAGCCCGTTTCTTCGACATCCCGTCTTTGCTGGGTTGCCGCACATCCTTGTAGGATAAGTACGAAACAAACCAAAACCGTAACCGACCTCACAACCCCAATCATTTTTCAAATCTCCACAATTACATTTAGTAACTTTTAAACCGATCGTGCCACAGACAAATCGATCGATACCGATTAGATGTAGCTCAACTCAATTTTTTCAACACCTACTGTCCTGATAGCGTAAGAAAAAAGCTAGGCCAAACCCCAAAAATCAAAGAAATCTGACCAATTACCTTACCCGTTACAAGAATTTTAATTCACCGTATAACCTTTACCTTCCATGCATCCCTTGTATGCACGATCGTAGTTACTACGCATACTGTTGATCTGCGCAGCTTGCTGTT
>CAZZET010000049.1:0-8146 GCA_964653275.1 uncultured Methylococcales bacterium | reverse complement strand
TTGTATGCACGATCGTAGTTACTACGCATACTGTTGATCTGCGCAGCTTGCTGTTGTTGTTGGGCTTCTTGCTGATTCCTCTGGTTTCGGTTTCTAAAGCCACGAGTGACACCGCCAACGCCAGCGCCTATCGCGGCACCTTTACCGGCATCACCAGCAATAGCTCCGATAATTGCACCCCCTGCAGCTCCCCGTGCCGCACCCCCCAAAACACTCGAGCCGGACTGGGATGAACCCGCCTGCACTTGGGGCGCATTCATTGGATCGAATCCAGTTTGATTTTTGGCCCAGCCATAGCAGGAAAATTTATCCTGTTCGGTCTGCTGTTGGCTCTGGCCCTTTGCGGGGAAAACGTAGAGTTCTGCCTGAGCTACCGAAACCAGAGCGAATAAGAAGATGTTTAAAACGATTATTCGTTGAAAGTTTTTAGCCATTACTATGTTCCTCGGAAGATTGTTTTTGGTTTGATACGTTAACTGGAAAACCCCAATTATTTGAACGATTTGAACATTTCCCTAACTGCATAGTCGAGCCTTTGGCGGACAACATCAACGTCCTTACTGTTTTGCACATCAGCGGTTGCCTTACCCATCCACACTACATATTCGGTCTTGGTATCAATCAGAGCTACAACTAATGCAGCCTTGGGAACATTTTTGATGATATCTGCATTGGTTTCCTTATCAACCTTGAGTTTCATCGCCTCCATATCGACACCAACAAAGAATACAACACCCAGATCCGGTGCAGTCAATTCATTGTAAACGTCTTTTTTTCGCAGTTCCCGATCAACCAAATATTTAATATCGCCGGAAATATTCATTTTTGGTGGCTGCCATTTCTCTTCAGGGTCTCTCAATAAAGACATTTCGCCCAACCAAGCATAAGTCTTATACGAGTCAAACTTGGCTAGCGGCGAAGCTTCCGTTTCGATAACAATATCTTTGGTGACTGATGCACAACCTGCCATTACCAATAACAGCATTGCTAAGCCTGAGATATAAAGTTTATTCATCATTGTATTCCTTCCGGTTAATTAAAAAGCTGCGTCTGCCCAATGGTCTAGATTCAATCCCTAAGTCATACAAATGGATTATCATACCAAGCAAGTGGACACGCATTCGTTATAATATCAGAGACTTTCGTTCGAAGTGTAGAAACGTAAAGTACATTTCTTAGCAGTCATTTTCCAACAATACCCCGACAGTTTTAGCCCATAAGTTTCTCAAATTTTTTAACCGGTTACTATAAGCCATTTTCAATGGTCGGCTATCAATTTTGCAAGTCACCGGATCAAGCCATTTTCCTGCATGTCACTTCTGATTACATCGGCAGTTTCACTGATAACACTATCGGTCGATCCAGGGTTCATGCTTTCGGTCATCCCTGCCCAGACCATAGTTGCGGTCGAGGTGGCATACACGCGGGTTTCCATACGCACAATGGTATCGGTTGTCGTATAGGCTGGCTGGTATACTGCCTGGTAAGACGAGCGGTAATAACCATAGTAACCCCCTCCCCCCATGGTGGGGATGTAGTCAACCCTCGCCGGCACTGTTCGCTGCTCTTTATCTATGGACTTAAGACTGGTAATAACCACTGAATCCACGCCCGTCTCTTTGACAATAGCAGTCATTTCGGCTTTGTCATCGATACTCGCAAGGTCAGGAATCAAGGTGTAGCTGGTGACAGCCTGACCACCATTATCTCGAATAATTTTGACCAATTCGTCTTCAAAATAACGACGTTGAATATCATTTTTCATGATACCAATAACCAAAACATTTTTGAGTTTAGGGCCAGAGTATTCAATATCGTGCCACCGACTCACCAATTTAGTCGAAGAACATGCTGAAATAGCCAGTAAGGCAAAGATGATACTAAGACGGATAATGACAGTTGCAAATGATTTCCACTTAAATATTTGTTTCATAACCCTAATGTTTGCTTATGGATCAAAAAAGGAACCGCTAATAGGACAGAATCACCTTGCAACATCAATCACACTCACCCTCGTTCGTGCCAACCACCCGTTCATCACTACAGGCGCTACAGGCATTGGCATAGGTTTTTTCGGAATCATCCTTCAGGACACCACAAACAGGGAGATAATTCATAGTACACACTTGCGGTCTGGGATCCGGACACAAATTATCAATTTCTTCGAATTTTGCAGCTTGATTCTGGCAAGCACCGACTAAGACCACCCCTAGGAAAACCGAAATAAATGCTGGATTGTTAGAGTTCATACTTGAATTCCCTAATGCTGTAACTGTGTATCAACTTACTGGATTTAAGATTTATAGTCCAGAGACAAATAACTCAGTTTTGAATATTGCTTAACCATCGACCAGAGTGCGTTACACGAGCATCCGATCAAGCTATTCCAAAGAACTCATTAAGAATAAAGCGTTTTAGTCAGCTATAGAGAAGACAAGAAGTAAGCTCTATCAATCCTTTTTGATCAAGGTTAGCGGGTTGATTACAATGACGACACCTATCCAGTAAGGTCAAATGATGGCAGTAATGATCGTCAATATGTATAACAATTTCAAAACATACCATTTTTTCTATTTATTGGGAGCACTCCTCTTACTTCTGCTAACGATTCCAATTGTCAGAGATCTATACGGGACGAAGAACCAGCTTGCCGGCCAAATAGTTTTTTCAACAAGTTTGGTTTTCTCGGTTTTAGGTCTAACTAAATCCTTCAAATGGCTAATGATCGGATTATCACTGGTGTTAACCGGTATAACCTGCAGTTACCTGTTCATTTATTCCAAAAATCCAGCGTTGGTGTACCTAGAATTAATCAGCGAGCTGCTATTTCTAATCCTAACAATTATCTTTGCAATCAAACAAGTTGTTTCCTCTGACACCATAAATCTGCACAATATATTCGGAACCATCTGCATTTATATATTGCTTGGTGTTATCTGGGCTATTTTATTTTTATTGGCCCATCTATTAATCCCAGGGTCCTTTAGCGGAATTTATGACGGCACCCAACAAATACAGTTGCAGGACTTTTTGTATTTTAGTTTCGTCACATTGACGACCTTAGGCTACGGTGATTTGCTACCGTTGAGCGCAACCGCAAAAACTCTCGCTTACATCGAAGCTATTTTCGGTCAGTTTTATATTGCAACCCTGGTGGCGGGACTGGTTGCCGTTCATATATCCAGTCGTGATAGTGGTAATCCTAAACAAACTTAGCAGCGAGTTCGCATTGACAAAAGTTATTACCTTCTCCAGCACCAGGAAATAAACCGTACATCAGCACCGATAATCCTGCGAGATTAGCAACCTGTTTATGGTCTCCAAATGCAGAAAGCGTACGTGGTTTGTCGATCAAATTTGCACCAACATGTGCACTTTTCGGGCATTCTTTTGTTTTTCAACTTAACCGCGCATACCCTATTGGTGGGACATAGGCTCGACCCTGATAAGATCTACGCCTGGCATATTGATGAATTGGATAGTCGGTTTTGGATTCCACAGACAAAAATATTGCCATTATGCCAACGATATGTTGATAGCTAAATACAGCTTACATTTAAGTATAATGAGCTTTACCCCCCGAACACTTAAAGGAGAACAACTGTGCCGCATAAATTTCTTTTGACTCTTTCGATCATGATGTTCAGTCTTCTAGGTTGCTCGACCACGAACACAGAAATAATCGAACTTGCTCCTCAAACAAATAGTGTAGGTCAGCTGGAAAATGCAGCGCCAAGTAGGGAACGACAAGGAACAGAACAACCCATGATAGAGCCCAAAGCTGGGCGATTATTAAAGCAAATGACCGATTTATTGTCGTCTACTAATGCATTTACATTCAATGCACTTACCATTAAAGAACAAGTGCTTCCTTCCGGTCAAAAGTTGCAATACGATGCGGCTATACAGGTAAAAATGCAACGACCTAATGCTCTGCTAGTCAACATAACCAGCGGTGCTAAAAAGAAAACTCTTTGGTACCAACACACAACATTCAGTTTATTGGATCGAAATAATAATTTTTATGCAACCGTTCAGGTACCCAACAATATTGATGATACCTTGGACTTCATTATGGATCATTACGGTGTCTCCATGCCGCTGGCTGACTTTGTCGTCGCAGATCCTTATCATGACGTCACTGAAAATAATCTATCCGGTTTTTATGTCGCCGAAGTTGAGGTTGGCGGAAAAAAAACTCATCACTTAGCATTTCGTCAAGCAGATGTTGACTGGCAAATCTGGATCGATGCGGACGGTCGTCCAATTCCCAGAAAATTTGTGATTACTTATAAAGATAAGGCTAGCGTTCCCGAGTTTATCGCGTTTTTCAAAGACTGGAATCTATCCCCCCAATTTAAATCCAATGAATTTACTTTTCAGCCATCTAAAAATGCGGTGAAAATTGATTTTTATTCTGAACAGAAGCGTTAAGTCTGAGGTACCTGCGTAATGAAAATATTCTCGAATAGCCAACCAACAAGTTTCATAACCAGAGTCAGTATCGTCATAATTTCCATAATTACCATCGGCGTATTTATTGCCACTTCCATCCAAGAGGTATCTGCACGAGGTAGAGGTGGTGGTAGAAGCTTCAGTGGTGGCGGCCGAAGCTTCAGTGGAGGTGGGCGCAGTGGATCAGGCAGCCTGCGCTATTCCGGGGGGAGCAGGAACCGTAGCAGTTTTGGACGTAGCAATACGCAACAGTGGAACACAGGCCAAAGAAACCGAACCCAGCAGCAGCCAGCTTATGGAAACAACCCAAGAAATGATCGCCAAACCCCGTATGATAGATCGAATCACAAAGGAAACCAAAACCTGGGAGACAGGCAAGATAGCCGAAATGATAATAGAGAAGACTGGCAAGATCATCAAAACCAAAATAGAGAAGACTGGCAAAATTATAGTAACAACCGACAGAATGAACGCCAAGAATATGCTGAAGACCACTATTACAGAGGCGGATATCGCTATGGTTATGGCGGTGCAGCTGTTGTAGGAGCGGCAGTTGGTGCAGCAATTGTAATAGGATCTACTGTCAATACAGTTCCAGCAGGGTATACAGTTTATGTTTATGGTGGAACGACTTATTATGTGGCTGATGGAGTCTATTACCAACCCGTCTATCGAAATGGTGCGACTGTTTATGTCGTAGTGAATAAACCCTATTAATTCAGCGCCTACGTTTCGCTCCCTGGTAAAATCATCACATCACTAACATTGAGTGAAGCTCTCTTCCACTGGAGACAATGCGTTTTTTTAACATAGCAGCAATAACGTCGGGGCATGGGAACGGAGCGGCAAAATTGTAGCGAGAAGAATATTGGTGTGCGAAAAAGCCTATCAATCTTGATAGATAGGCTTCAATCCCCGGCGGGCAACCTACCATTAATCTCGACCCGGCCCCTCTACACTCAGACCGAGCTCATCCTTTTTTAATTGCCTTTATCAAGTAAATCAACCAATATTTTGGCCCAAGGTATTTCATAATAGAAAAGCACCACAAAGAAAACTAAAAAATAGGCGATACGTACTCGGTCGGTAGTTACAGTTTGCGCCATAGCCATCGAAATTAACAACCACCCAAAGCCAGGGACTGGCGCAACGGCATAAGCGGTGATACAGAATATCTGCAACATGACATCTCGGCTTTTATGCAAACCGCTATTTACAGGCGCCAAAAAACAACAAGCGATAACTAATTGGTCGAGCAAATTCCACCAGGTAGAAAGAATAACCAATCGATGAAATTCTTCGGATACCGGGACAATATCATCATTAACAGTGCCTGGTGAAAACTGGGAGCTTTCCAGTAACACTCTGGCATTATCAATCTGTTGATAACTGATATTTCCGAATAACACGGCAAAATCCTCAAAACGATTATCCGCCAAAAATAAATATCGAAAAAATGTACCATCCAAGTAATCAGGTGAAATAATTTTTTGGGCACTCGCCAGCAAAAACACCAATCCAATTAATATACGCGAATTATTAGCCAATATTTGGCTGGGTGCTTTACTGCAACAAGCAATGGACAATGCCAAACACCACAAAGCCAATAAATAAGAGTGATTGTCTGCCATTGGCCATTCGTAAAGCACTCTAAAACTAGTAAAAAAGCAAAGCACCAACCAAAGTGGTCGTTGGCGATACCCATGCGGCAGCAAAAGACCCAAAGCCGCTACTAACAAAATAAAAGGTCTTAAAAAATAGTTTCCGACCTGAGCAAGTAATAAAGTTAATAACGTAAACCGGGCAGCAAGCTCAAACCCATCTTTTCGGAAAAAACAGTGCACATCTTTAATGACAGCCATTCCTATTTCGGCTTTATGACTCGGCTGGTTTTATAATCCATTTCGTTCAACTTTTGGTAGGTTGGATACAGGGTTATTGCATCGTATCGACTAGCCCATACTTCAACACGTATTTCCGGATACATGTGTTGATTAGCATTCAAATAATTTTCTATTGCCAAAGCAAGTGACAGAACATTTTTACTATCGGGTAAACCTCTTACTTTCCGAGCGAGCCTCGATAACTCGGGGGGAATTTCAATTTTTTCCTGAATAATATTATCTCGCAATGCATAAATCCTGATATATCGCGAAGGCCCATAATCGGTTGTCGAGAACATCCCATAACCTCCTCCCAACCACGGACTCAGGTGAGCATGCTGAACCAGATAGAAATGATGTCCTGCGATCATTACAAAAAGAATGATCGGCAAATCATAAAGTATCCATTTTTGATTACTTTTTAACATGGGTTTGAGATGCCTATGTTACCGTAGAGACGGAAGTTGGATACCAAATTTGGTGTCGATGTTTACACCACACCATGGAGCATAAGGTTCATATAAAAAGTAGAAACAACCATCTTCGCGAGCAAAAGCTCACCTTAACGCTATCTTGTAAACCGGCACATTGGTTAACCGAAATTATTTCAAGTTTTCTTGATTACACTCGTCGTTGCTCTGTATCAAATCCTAATATTTCCTTGACTCCTATTTCGAAAAATTGGATTCGGGCCGTATGTGATGGGGAAAATGGGGTGTTAGACCGATTTCCTTCGCAAGAGGATTGATATAAGCCCGCTGTCGAAGTTCAGAAAAAGTGACGCTTTGATCCAATCGATTTGATTCATACAGATACTCGGGCAAATAACCGCTAACTAGGATTTTCCAAGAAAAGGGTAGATGACTCGAATTCACCAGAGAATGGCCCCAGATAACATTAGTACAATTCGCGAGCAGCGTATTATAAAAAACAGGTTTTTCACGCAATTCATTAATTGTATTCATGTAATCAAGAAAAAAAGGCTTTAGCTTTTCTTTGGGGGCTAACAAGCGATAAAGATAAACATCTTCCGGAGGATCGTTACGGAAATGAGTACGAAGACCAATGATGTCCCGTTCATCAGCGACAACATAAACTAATTCAAACTGCCGGAAAAAGCCTTTGATAGAAGAATACCCTTCTTTCAATTCTTTGCGTGCCTCAATCGAAACAGCCAGATGGTCCTCTCCTCCGAAATTAAAACTGATAATCGTGTGGGCTATAGCCGGACCCATCCAGTAAACCGCGAAAAGGTCCACACCGTCGAGCTTTGTTAGATCATAGGTTTTATCGTAATAGCTCTGGCGATAGTCAAATTCGCTGAGGTACTTAAAGTTACGGATATTATGCACTGTGACATTATTACCATCGAAAGTTGCATAGGAGAGTTTGGCAACATCGGGCTGCCATTTACGATCGTTGGACGGCTGAATACTCAGCCACCAAATCAAAACACCGACGAACAGAATAAAATGACCGAGCACCAATCGATATCGCCAATGGTTGCTTATATATCCAATCAGTGTTACCAATCCGGACAAACCGAAGACCAATGCTACGAAAACCTGAATCATCGTTGTCTTGGAATCTCCGAAATAAACTGCGGCACACCCCCACGCCGTTAGGACTACCAGTACCAATGCTACCAAAAGAAATTTTAAAATCTTGCCAACAATGCTGATCATTAGAAAACTACCCAAAGGAAGTGGAGTGATTCCACACTACGGAAAATACCTTACCTACGCAAAAATCGACTGCTCTATAGTAGCACGCGTATATTTCCCCAATTTCACTTGGAACAAGCAAAT
>CAZZET010000048.1:0-25110 GCA_964653275.1 uncultured Methylococcales bacterium | reverse complement strand
AGACCCAGGAGAAGGGACAAACCATGAATAAATATTGGTCGTCGGCCTGTCCAAATTGTCCGATGAAGTCACAATGTACCACCGGCAAATACCGACGCGTTACCCGTTGGGAGCATGAAGCGGTCGTTGAAGTGGTGCAAACACGATTAGATCAAAACCCGGATAAAATGCAAACTCGGCGCTCAACCGTTGAACATCCCTATGGCACGATCAAGGCGTGGATGGGCGCGACACACTTCCAAAAGAAAACACTCAGCCGGGTCAGCACCGAGATGAGCCTGCATGTCCTCGCGTATAACATGAAGCGCGTCATAAACATCTTGGGCATTGGATCCTTAATAGAAGCAATACAGGCCTAGAGGTCTGTATTACAACAAAAACCAAGCCGTTGTAACGTCTGATAGACGTTCTTAGAAATTTAGTAGGCGACCAAACCCAATTGCTTTGGAAAAATACCTGCCTAATACAATCGCTGGATGTTCTTCAGATGACTCGTAAAAGCCACGATTAGGCTTTTTATTTGGGGATATTGCGTTTTTACACGGCCTGAGTATCAAGCGGACGTTCGCCTGAATTTTCCGACTGTCCTCTTCTGACCCGATTCCAGCCATTCAAAACTTTTGATTCTGTCAGTTAAAGTCCAGGCTTGAATTCTGGTCAGACAATGCCGCTCGATTTGTTGCGGTTTATGGTGGTTTTTTATTTTTAAGTGCCCCATGAGTGCCCCACAGGCAATAAAAAAGGGCTTACGATTTCTCGTAAGCCCTTATTTTATATGGCTCCCCCGGACGGGCTCGAACCGCCGACCTAGTGATTAACAGTCACCCGCTCTACCAACTGAGCTACAGGGGAATAAAACGTTATTCCAACAATCGAATTAGCGCGCCCGGGAGGATTCGAACCCCCGACCCCCTGGTTCGTAGCCAGGTACTCTATCCAACTGAGCTACAGGCGCAACGGTTATTTTTTATCTAGCATTAACTATAGGAAATCTGAAAAATCGAATATGGCGGAGAGAGAGGGATTCGAACCCTCGATGGGCTATTAACCCATACTCCCTTAGCAGGGGAGCGCCTTCAGCCGCTCGGCCATCTCTCCAGGCGAAGAAGTGTTAGCTCTCTTCGTTATCCGGTTCGGCTTCTGCTGCCTGTTCTTTCTTGATCCTTTCGTAAATTTCTTCGCGATGAACAGAGGTCTCCTTGGGAGCATTAATTCCAATGCGAACTTGGTTCCCTTTTACACCTAATACCGTGACGGTGACGTCATCACCGATCATCAAAGTTTCGCCTACTCTACGAGTTAAGATAAGCATAGATTCTCCCTGAGTTCTGCTTTTGCAAACTTCACTGGCACGTGCTCGCCGTACCGCCAACAAACTACTAATTCTATAATCCAAGGATTATAGCACCTTAACTCTATCATCGAAAGACGAAACTCAATACAAAATATTTATTACTAAGTAGTTGCTTCCTTGTCTAAATCAAATTTATTATGTAAAGTTCGAACAGCGAGTTCTAAATATTTTTCATTAACAACCACCGAAATTTTAATTTCTGACGTTGAAATCATCATTATGTTTATACCTTCGTCTGCCAAGGCCCTAAACATTTTATTAGCGATTCCCGCATGTGAGCGCATTCCTACCCCAACCAGTGAAATTTTGACAATATTGTCATCACCAATTACTTTTTGAGCACCCAATTCATTGCGTGTTGTCGTTAGAATCCGTACCGCATTTGCAAAGTCATTCCGGTGAACGGTAAACGTAAAATCTGTCATCGAGTCTTCCCCAATATTTTGAATAATCATATCGACTTCGATGTTTGCGTCTGCGATAGGTCCGAGTATTTTCGAAGCAATACCGGGTTTATCTGGTACACCTTCCAAAGTCAATTTCGCTTCGTCCCTGTTAAACGCGATTCCAGATACTAAAGCGTTTTCCATTCTCGTTTCCTCATAAGTAATAAGTGTTCCTTCGCCCTCTTCAAACGTTGAAAGCACCCGTAGTGGGATATTTTGTTTTCCAGCAAGTTCTACCGCTCGAATTTGCAGAACCTTCGACCCTAAACTGGCCATTTCCAGCATTTCTTCGAAGGTCACTACCTCCAATCGTCTCGCCCTCGATTCTACTCGTGGATCAGTTGTATATACACCATCAACATCGGTAAAAATTTGACATTCATCGGCCTTTAACGCGCCTGCCAAAGCAACTGCTGTTGTATCTGATCCACCACGCCCTAATGTTGTGATATCCCCTGAGGGGCTTATCCCTTGAAATCCCGCAACAACAACTATTTTACCTTCGTCAAGATCTTGCTTTATACGACCACAATCGATGGCCAATATTCTTGCCTTTGTATGGGCATCGTCAGTATGGATCTTCACTTGACTACCGATATAAGAACAGGCTGGAAAACCCTTCTGCAGCAGAGCCATAGTGAGTAATGAAATCGTGACCTGCTCTCCAGTCGAAAGCAACACGTCTATCTCTCTAGCGTTCGGTTCGCTTTGGAGCTCTTTGGCAAGCGCCAATAGCCGATTTGTCTCACCACTCATTGCCGAAAGGACAACCACTATAGAGTCACCCTTTTGGCGTGCTTTTATAACCTTATCGGCAACTCGATCTATCCGCTCTGGACTACCTACTGAAGTTCCACCATATTTTTGAACGAAAAGCGACATGAATTATTTTCGGGATTTTATTTATAATTGTTTTTGTACCCAATCAGGCACAGCTTTCAATGCAGCATCGAGCGCCTCGGGGTTGTTCCCTCCTGCTTGAGCCATATCGGCACGGCCACCTCCCTTTCCACCTACCTTGGAAGCTACAGCGTTCACCAATTCACCTGCCTTTATTTTATTGATGCAATCTTTGGTTACTCCCCCCACCAAACTGACCTTTTGCTCTTTTACCGTAGCCAATATAACAACCGCACTGCCTAATTTATTTTTTAATTGATCAACTGTCTCACGCAAAGTCTTAGGGTCCGCATCATCCAGCTTCGTGGCAAGAACATGGACTCCACTGATGTTCACTGCTTTAGAACTTAAATCGTTACCAGCCTCTGTGGCTATTTTGGCTTTGAGTCGATTTAGTTCTTTTTCTTGTTGCCGATTATTCTCTATCAATTGTTGAATTTTTTCTATTACCGATGATCGTTCACCTTTTAGATGTCCGGTAATTTTCTCTAACACGCTATGAATTTCGTCAACCCAATCGACCGCCGCTTGGCCCGTTATCGCTTCGATACGGCGGACTCCAGCGGCAATACCGGTTTCACCAATTATTTTAAAAAAACCAATATCACCGACACGCCCCACGTGCGTTCCTCCACACAATTCAGTTGAAAAATCACTAATCTTTACAACTCTAACCTTATTACCGTATTTCTCCCCAAACAACGCCATTGCTCCATCGGCCACCGCTTGATCTTTGTCCATGAGCGCAGTTTCAACTTGGCTATTCGACCGAATTTGTGCATTTACAATACTTTCGATGTTTTGGATTTCCTCACTTGTTATGGGTTGATCGTGAGAAATATCGAACCGTAAACGATTTTCATCGACCAATGAACCTTTTTGGGTAATATGTTTACCCAAAACCTGTCTCAACGCAGCATGAAGTAGATGGGTCGCGGAATGATTCAACGCAATTGCTTGCCGATTTGAACTATTAACTTCTGCATAACATGATTCTTCTGAACCCAATTGACCACAAGCCACCTTGCCTAAATGCAAAAATAGATTGTCACCTTGTTTTTGCGTATCAAAAACATCAAACCTTCCTGACCCTGTTTTGACCACACCTTTGTCACCAACTTGTCCTCCAGACTCGCCATAAAAAGGTGTCTGGTCCAGAATGACAGTACCTTCTTCGCCTTCGTTTAACTGGTTCACGGATTCCCCTGCCTTGAACAAAGCAAGAATGCTGGATTTTTGTTTTAGTTGTTGATATCCAGTAAATTCCGTATCAGCGTCTACCTTGATGTCGCCGGCATAACCTCCGCTAAAATGACTATCCGCCCGCGCTCTTTTACGCTGTTCATCCATGTACCGATTAAAGCCCTTACGATCAATCCCTAACCCATGTTCCCTTGCGAAATCAGCGGTTAAGTCAACAGGAAATCCATGAGTGTCATAAAGTTGAAAAACAACATCACCTGGTATTTCGTTTCCTATCAACGAACTAACACAACTTTCTAGAATTTTCATTCCATGTTCGAGTGTTTCAGCGAAACGTATTTCTTCTTTTCGCAAAATCCGTTCTATTTGATGACGGCCATTCGTCAATTCGGGATAGGCTTCACCCATCTCGTCACATAAAGGCCCGACTAACCTATAAAAAAAGACATCCGAGATATTTAGCCTGTAACCATGCCGAATAGCCCGACGGATTATCCGTCTTAACACATAACCTCGTCCTTCGTTTGATGGCAAAACTCCATCGCTCACCAAAAAAGCACACGACCGTATATGATCCGCAACCACTCGCAACGAACTTTGTGTAAGGTCCTGCGTTTTAGCGAGTTCAGCGGTTTCACAAATGAGTCGTTTAAAGAGGTCGATGTCGTAATTATTATGTACACCCTGGACTACTGCGGCCAAACGTTCCAAACCCATTCCTGTATCCACGGAAGGTCGCGGAAGTGGTGTTAATCGACCATCTTCGGCACGTTCATACTGCATGAAAACAAGATTCCATATTTCTACAAATCGATCCATTTCCGCTTCAGGAGATCCCGGCGGACCTCCTGGAACAGTATCACCATGATCATAAAAAACCTCAGTACAGGGTCCACAGGGACCACTTTCTCCCATGGACCAGAAATTATCCTTCGCACCAATTCTTGCAAATCGTGAGGGATCAACCTTAATTTCATTCAGCCAAATCTTTTCTGCTTCGAGATCTTCCTCGAATACAGTAACCCAGAGCCTATTCGCAGGAATTTCATATACCTTGGTCAACAACTCCCAGGTATAGTGGATAGCCTCCTCTTTGAAGTAATCACCAAAACTAAAATTCCCGAGCATCTCGAAAAAGGTATGGTGCCTCGCGGTATAACCTACATTTTCCAGATCATTATGCTTTCCGCCAGCACGGACACATCGTTGGCTAGTAACAGCCCTCGAAAATTCGCTGGATTCCCTCCCCAAAAAAATATCTTTAAATTGCACCATACCTGCATTAGTAAACAGAAGAGTAGGATCTTCAGCAGGCACCAAAGGGCTCGAGGGAACAACCTGATGCCCACGAGTATGAAAAAAATCCAAAAAAACAGTACGTAGTTCCGAACTGCTTACACCGCGCATATTACTGCTATTTCAAAGTCATCCATATCCAATTATATGATACTAATAAACTACTAATCTGCTCATCCCTATGTTTCGTGTAACCTACTAGAAAGCCATTCAAACAGGGTGTCCTTGGACAGCTTTCCCCTACTCTACTGCGCCCTCTTTATCACGTGACGGTTTCAGATCTTCGAAGACTTTATTTCGAATCTTTTCTTCCAATTCTTTAGCTAATGTAGGGTTTTCCTTCAAAAAGCCGCGAACATTGTCTTTGCCTTGACCAATACGGTCATCATTATAGCTGTACCAGGACCCAGCCTTTTGAACGAATCCATGTTTCACACCTAAATCAATTAATTCTCCCTGCAACGAAATACCTTCGCCATACAGAATTTCAAACTCTGCCTGCCGGAATGGCGGAGCCACTTTGTTCTTCACAACCTTGACTCGGGTATCACTTCCGACCACTTCGTCACCTTTTTTGATTGCTCCCGTACGACGAATATCCAATCTTACCGAAGCATAGAATTTCAAGGCATTACCCCCGGTCGTTGTTTCCGGATTCCCAAACATCACTCCGATTTTCATCCGAATCTGATTGATAAATATAACTAGGGTATTCGATTTTTTAATGTTTGCCGTCAGTTTGCGCAGAGCTTGCGACATCAGCCTCGCCTGTAATCCCATATGCGAATCGCCCATTTCACCTTCGATTTCCGCCTTTGGGGTCAATGCTGCCACCGAATCCACCACGATTATATCGATCGCCCCTGAGCGCACCAGCATATCGGTAATTTCCAAAGCTTGCTCTCCGGTATCCGGTTGGGATACCAATAATTCCTCTACATTGACACCAATTTTTTCTGCATAACCGGGATCCAATGCATGTTCGGCATCAATAAACGCAGCCGTACCACCAAGCTTTTGCCCTTGGGCAATGACTTCTAGGGTCAAGGTAGTTTTTCCCGACGACTCAGGACCATAAATTTCTACGATTCGTCCTTTTGGAAGACCTCCGCAGCCCAAGGCAATATCCAGGCTCAATGAACCGGTCGATACGACTTCGAGATCCCGTCCCGCGGATACATCACCCATTCGCATGACTGAACCTTTACCAAACTGACGTTCAATTTGCGTCAGTGCCACTGAGAGTGCCTTCTTTTTATTTTCCTCCATTATTGACCCCATCCAAACCTTCGTTGTTAAACGTTTGATTATCCCATAGGAAATCTATGGGGCATAGTCCCATTTCTTTATTGCGAATTCTGGACGCTCATTTGGTTTAAACAAAACCAACAAGGACAAAAAGCCAAGTTATCGCTAAAATTATTAGTTCTGCGTTTAGTATTGATTCGCAATGAAAACCACAACAATCGGCACTAAGAAAAATTGCTTACAAAATCTACCTTTCTGGTTTACTCAAAGAGTAGAAGCGCGTCTAGAGTTTCTGTATGGGAAAAAGAATACACCGACCCTAATGAATCGATTGATCAATATGGTTGCAGAATTCAAAAAGCAAGAACCCATTCGGAAGGAAAACAAATGGAGCGAACACGATGTTGTGGTTATTACTTATGGCGATAGTATCATTCAGAAAGGCGAACGCCCACTTGCCACTCTTTATGAATTCCTTACCTTACACCTCAAGGAAACAATCAACACGGTTCATATACTACCCTATTTCCCTTTCAGTTCTGACGACGGATTTGCCGTGGTCGATTACCGAGAGGTAAATCCGAATTTAGGGCAATGGGATGATATCAATAGAATTGCCACACAATTCAAATTGATGACAGATTTAGTAATCAATCACGTATCCAGCCAGCACATTTGGTTTAAAAACTACCTTAACAACCAAGAACCGGGACGTAGCTTTTTCATAGAAGTAAATACAGAAAGTGATATTTCGTCAGTTGTACGCCCCCGAAGCACACCATTGCGAATACCGATTCATTCGGCTCAAGGTTTACGATACGTTTGGGCAACATTCGGAGAAGACCAGATCGATGTCAATTTCAAAAATCCGGATGTTTTATTTGAATTTCTTGCATTGTTGCTGTTATACCTGAGAAACAGTTCCCAGCTAATTCGGCTGGACGCTATTGCTTTCCTCTGGAAAAACATCGGTACTCGATGTATCAATTTGAGAGAAACACATGAGGTTGTCAAATTGATACGCGACGTAATGGACCTTTGTTCGCCCAAGTCGATCCTTATTACCGAAACAAACATTCCTAATGGAGAAAACGTTAGTTATTTCGGTAACAGTGACGAGGCTCACATGGTTTATCAGTTCAGTCTGCCGCCACTATTATTGCATGCACTATTGAAAGGTGACAGTCACTACTTGAGTGAATGGTCCAAGGATATGCCACGTCCTCCAAAAGGGTGTACCTACTTCAATTTTATCGCTTCCCACGACGGAATCGGCTTACGTCCGGCAGAAGGATTATTGCCTCCAGAAGAAATATCGGCGCTCATAGAAGATATCCCTCGTAAAGGTGGTTTTATCTCGATGAAAGCCAACTCGAATGGTGTCGACACACCTTACGAAATAAATATTTCTTTATTTGATGCGCTCGCGGAAATTTCCGCTGAAACCAATCAAACAAATGTTCAGCGGCTTATCTGTGCCCACGCGATAATGCTAGTTCTACAAGGAATTCCAGCGATTTACATACATAGTTTTACTGCCACGCAAAATGACACTAGTGAATTCAAACGAACTGGCCGAACCCGGTCTATTAATCGGCATAAATGGGATTATGACCAACTCTTTAGTCTCTTAAATGATCCCGATACAACAACCTCTATCGTATTCCATGAACTGAAAAATCTGCTAGCGCTACGCCGCCGGCAAAAGGCCTTCCACCCAGAAGCCGCCCAGGAAACCTTAATATTGAACACTAACCTTTTCGCTATTTGGCGAACAAGTTTGGACAACCAACAGAAAATATTAGCTATCAGCAATGTAACATCCGAAACTCAAACTATAAAACTACCGCCCCACCCTATTCCAAACGGCTCAATGATCTGGCGCGAAATTATCGGTTCAACAGCGATAACCGGTAATACGAACGAAATCTTCCTCCAACCTTACCAATCGGTCTGGCTTGAAGCTTTGGATTGAGCCCTGTCCACCACTAATATTGTCAACGATTCTTTGACTTCTGATGGTTAGGCTATGATCTCATTTATGTTATATTCCGAGCTTGGTCACATCTTTAATAATAAAAAGCATTAACATCCATTAAAGGAAAACTATGGTCGGATTTTTGTTGAAAAGCCGAATTATTGCCACCGAGAGTTTTAATCGTTGGCTGATTGTTCCTGCTGCATTAGGCATTCATTTATGTATTGGTTCGGTATACGCGTGGAGCTTGTACAATCCTGCATTAATCAAGCGTATCGGGGTAGTCACTGGAGCTGCGGACGATTGGAGCTTGAAAAGCGTTGTCTGGGTCTTTACCGTCGCTATCGTGTTCCTTGGCCTTTCTGCGGCAATTGCGGGTAAATGGCTGGAAAAAGTTGGCCCTAGAATGGTCGGTGTTGTCGCAGCCTTCTGTTGGGGCGGCGGGTTTATCATCGGAGGGATAGGAATAGTCACAAGCCAATTGTGGTTGCTCTACCTCGGTTATGGCGTTATAGGAGGTTGTGGACTGGGCTTAGGCTATGTCTCTCCGGTGAGCACTCTAATAAGGTGGTTTCCAGACAGACGAGGAATGGCAACCGGTATGGCAATTATGGGATTTGGCGGTGGAGCTATGATCGCAAAATTTATGATTGATCCGTTTATTAAGTTTTATCATCGCCTACCCGAATATCTTGGACCTGTAGACTCTCTAAATCTTGTCACAGAAACGGGTCGTCGAATGGTAGTAACCGCAGATGGGTTAAGAGAAGTCGTTATCATTGGAGCGAACGATATCGCCAACATGATCGTGCAAGGCCAGGAGGGCGCCTATCTGATAGGCACGGGAACTGTTGGTGTTGCAGAGACATTTTTTACCCTCGGAGCGATTTACTTCGTCATCATGATGTGTGCCGCCTTTGCCTATCGCGTTCCAGCAGAAGGATGGACACCAGAGGGTTGGGAACCACCAGAAGAGGGTGAGCATCACGGCAAGATGATTACACTGCACCATGTACATATAGACCAAGCATTGAAAACGCGTCAGTTTTATCAACTTTGGATCGTACTTTGTTTGAATGTGACAGCTGGCATCGGTGTATTGGCCGTTGCCAAAACCATGATTGGTGAAATCTTTGGTTCATCATTACCCAAGTTGGTCGACCTGGAATTTGCAGCAACCTACGTATTAATGATTAGCGCCTTTAATATGATAGGTCGATTTTTCTGGGCCAGTGCTTCTGATTATATTGGCCGCAAAACCACCTTTTATATATTTTTTATTCTGGGAATTGTTCTATATACATCTATACCCTATACAGCCGAGCAGGCAAGCATCAACCCATCAATGATTTACCTGGTTTATTTCTATGCTGCAACGATGATCATTTTCACAATGTACGGTGGTGGATTTGCAACAATACCTGCTTACCTTGCGGATGTGTTTGGAACCAAATATGTTGGGGGCATTCACGGCCGATTGCTCACTGCTTGGAGCACAGCCGGTGTTCTTGGACCGTTGGCAATCACAACGCTACGAGAGAACGCAGTCGGCAAAGCGATAAATAATTTGTTAGAAAAGGCAGATCCCGCTGTATTTAAGCAAACATTCGGTGCCGGTATCGGACAACTCAATGAGTTGATTGCAGCGAAAACAGTTACTATCTCAAAATTAATGGAAATTATGCCTGAAGAGACGGTTGATCCAACACCAAGTTTATATAATACGACAATGTATCTGATGGCGGTACTGTTAGTGATAGCGCTAATTTCTAATGCACTAATGCATCCGGTTAATCGAAAGCACTACATGACTGAGGAAGAACTTAAAGCAGACAGTTAAAACCGAATTTATCTCCTGAAATTAGCCTAGGAGGCTGTCCGAGAATAGAGAACCTACTGCGGAAAAGTTGGATTTGGCCTGATTTTCCCATTATTTTCGTTAAATACAGCAAGTATTCGCCTCAAATAATGAAAAAATCATGCTCAAACCATCTTTCCCTCGCTACGGTTCCTATTCTCGGATAGCCTCCTAGGAGGCAAAACCGTTAATCCACTCCATATCACTGTTAGAAATATCGATGATTTGGAAACCGGTCCAATAAAGGCCCTCATTTGGCGCGCCGTCACACCATAGGCTTTCCGCACCAAACTTAAATAACCCACTGCCCGGACTTTCGGAGGGCAAAGTTACTTTCAATTGCCACACCCGATCGATGGGAATCGGCTTCGGACTCAGCACCATTATCCCATCCAAAGAAATATTGACTAACTTCCCCAATGGACATTCAGTATTCGCATCAAGTAACTCCATTAATTGATTGAGTTTGTTCCTTTTGTGCTTTCTTCGCTCGTCTTCCATTGGATGCCCTTGGCCTAATTAATTTCCTAGCAATTTAATTCTTTGGAAAAACCCTAATTCAGCGTATACTTAGAAGTTTACCAAATTATGTGGATTTGGTTACGCTGAATTATATAACTTAGGAGATTGTATGCCGTCTATCCGACTGAGAGAACATGAACCATTTGAAATTGCCATTCGCCGATTCAAAAGAGCCTGTGAAAAAGCAGGCATTTTATCTGAAATTCGCCAACGTGAATTTTATGAAAAACCCACCGAAGAACGGAAACGTAAATCCGCAGCTGCAGTGAAACGTCACCTAAAAAAACTATCCCGTGAACGCTACGCGCTCAACAACCTTCGTAGGGGACGCCCTCAGGTCTAGCTTCATCTCCACCAGTCATGGCTGGTAGGATTCCTCGTGATTTTATTGATGGGTTAATTCAAAGGATCGACATTGTCGATCTTATTAACCAACATTTACCGCTAAAAAAATCGGGCAGCAATTACCTCGCCCGATGCCCTTTTCACGAAGAAAAAACACCCAGCTTCACGGTAAACCGAGAAAAACAGTTCTTTTATTGTTTCGGGTGCGGAGCGACGGGTAACGCATTTGGTTTTCTAATGGACCATGGTAATCTAGGATTTGTCGAAGCAGTGGAAGATGCTGCTTCTTTTGCTGGAATCGAGGTTCCCAGAGATGCCGAAAATGATGCGTCCACGGTTCAAACCCATAAACTCGAAGCCCTGTATGCAATACAGTCAAAGGTCGCTACATATTACCAAAATCAACTTTTTCGGGGTGACAATAAAGCAAAAAGATACCTAAAGCAAAGAGGCTTGAATGGCGAAATTGTAAAACGTTATAACGTCGGTTATGCACCCCCTGATTGGAACGATCTATGCGATCATTTCGATCAAGATTTATTAATTGAGATCGGATTGCTAATTAGAAATGAACACGGAAATATTTATAATAGGTTCAGAAACCGAATAATGTTTCCTATTCGTGACCGTCGAGGTCGAGTAATTGGCTTCGGTGGGCGGGTAATAGATGATTCCTCTCCGAAATATCTAAATTCACCGGAAACCATAACTTTCCTGAAAGGGAAAGAGGTTTATGGATTGCACGAGCTACTTGAAGTATGTCCAAGACCTTCTCGAATTCTGATTACTGAAGGTTATCTAGATGTTATTGGACTTGCCCAATGTGGAATACCTTTTAGTGTTGCCACATTAGGTACTGCAACAAGTCGTTACCATATCGATTTATTATTCCGTTTTAGTTCGGAATTGGTATTTTGCTTCGATGGGGATAAGGCTGGACAAAAAGCTGCTTGGCGTGCCTTAGAAACCGCTCTCCCAGGCTTAAGTGACAATCGGAAAATACGCATCGTCATTTTACCCCCAGGACATGATCCTGATTCACTGGTTCGTTCTGAAGGCAAAGAATTTTTTATCCAACAAATAAAAGAATCTAAATTACTATCCGATTATTTCTTCGATACAATATGTAAAAATAGTAATCTAAGTGTGATTGAAGAAAGAAACGCTGTTGTCCAAGCTGCCAAACCGCTATTAACCAAGATCCCAAATGGTGTTTTCCGTGATATGATGTTTGCGCGATTAGGGGAACTCACTCGTTTGGATCGAGTCGAACTTGATAAAATATCGGCAGCTAAAAGTAAAAAGAAAAAGAATTCTTCAATTCGTCAGAGACGGATAAAACCATCGGCAATGCGAACAGCGATTGCTCTACTGCTTCAGCATCCCCAGCTTGGGATGAATACCGAATTGATTGAATCAGATTGGGCCAAAGGCGATTTGGCGGGGTTGGGCTTATTGAAGCAATTGGTAGCGATTATCAAAGCTAATCCGGATATACATGCCGGGGGAATTTTAGAGAAATTCCGAGAGCGACCTGAAAAAAAACATCTCGAAAAACTGATACTGTGGGAACTGCTTGTTCCTCAACAAGGAATTGAAAATGAATTTGCCGATGCCATTCAGCGAATTCATAAACAACTCAACAATCAAATTCTTAAAAACCTATTGAAAAGAGCAAACAACCTGAACGATTCAGAGCGAAAAAAAATGCAGGAATTGTTATCAAATTCGAAAGATAAATGATAGGGATTCAAAATTACCACTAAAGATATTATACTTAGTAGTTTGTCTTTTGAAAATTATTGTAACTGATAGTTGATGAATCAAGAACAGCAACAATCGCAACTAAAACAATTGATCGCGAAGGGAAAAGAACAAGGTTTCTTAACCTACGCTGAAGTCAATGATCACCTTCCCGCCGATATCGTTGATTCAGAACAAGTCGAAGACATCATTGGCATGATTAACGACATGGGCATTAAAGTCCATGAAATCGCACCTGATGACGTAGAATCGCTGATGTCTGATGCAGCCGCGGTAGTAACTGATGACGATGAAGCTGCGGAGGTAGCCGCAGCGGCTTTGGCATCCATAGATAATGAGTTTGGAAGAACAACGGACCCGGTCCGTATGTATATGCGCGAGATGGGTACCGTAGAACTTCTCACGCGCGCGGGCGAACTCAGTATCGCGAAACGGATTGAAGAGGGACAAAACCAAGTAACGTTTGCACTAGCAAGATTTCCAGCTGTCATTCAACACTTTATCGATGCAATGGAAAAAGCCCAAAAAGGTGAAATGCGGCTTAATCTGCTCATCTCAAAATTTATTGATCCAAACCAAACTGACGAAATTATCAGGAACGATGTAGAGGAGCAGCCAGATACTCAAAGTGAAATTTTTAATGGTCCAGACCCCCAAATGGTTAAAGAAAAAATTGACCTATTAAAAAAACGCCAAAAAACTGTCTTAAACGCTTTGAGAAAGTACGGATACAATCATTCTCGAACAGAAAAAGCATATGAAGCGATCTCCAACGTCTTTTTAGAATTCAAGCGTACACCTCTTTTTTTCAAGGTTCTTACGGATGTTCTCCGAAACACCGTCGAACGAATTCGTAGCCAGGAAAAAATCGTTTTGGATATTTGTGTTAAAGAAGCACGCATGCCTAGAAAGGAATTTATTTCCAAATTCACCAAAGATGAAACCAGTCCCGATTGGTTTCTCGATTGTATTGCATCGGGCAAAGACTATTCCGAAACACTCAACACCCATAAAGAAGATGTTCTTCGTGCTTTGTATAAACTTGCGGTTGTCGAAAAAACACACCGTTTAAGTATTGAAGATATCAAGGACATCAATCGCCGAATGTCAATTGGTGAAGCAAAAGCACGCCGGGCAAAAAAGGAGATGATAGAGGCTAATCTCAGATTGGTCATCTCGATCGCCAAGAAATATACCAATAGGGGCCTCCAATTCCTTGATCTAATCCAGGAAGGCAACATTGGTTTAATGAAAGCGGTGGACAAATTCGAATACCGTAGAGGTTACAAATTTTCAACCTACGCCACTTGGTGGATAAGGCAGGCTATTACCCGTTCAATTGCCGACCAGGCTAGGACCATTCGGATCCCTGTACACATGATAGAGACCATCAACAAGCTCAATAGGATCACTCGGCAGATGCTCCAGGAAATGGGACGGGAAGCAACGCCCGAAGAGTTGTCTGAAAGAATGGATATGCCAGAAGATAAGGTTCGAAAAGTTCTCAAAATCGCTAAAGAACCTATATCTATGGAAACGCCAATTGGAGACGATGACGATTCTCACTTAGGTGATTTTATCGAGGATATCCGATTACTTTCACCCGTTCAGTCTGCAACCGTGGAAAGTCTTCGTGAGTCAACTTACACTGTTCTAGCGGGGCTTACTGCTCGTGAAGCTAAAGTACTTCGTATGCGTTTTGGTATCGATATGAATACTGACCATACCTTGGAAGAAGTCGGCAAGCAATTTGATGTAACCCGAGAAAGGATTAGACAGATAGAGGCCAAAGCGCTCAGAAAGCTAAGACACCCCTCTCGTTCAGAACAGTTACGTAGTTTTATTGAAAACGAATAAAAAAACTGTCACTGATCTACATAATGAATTAGCTGTTCAAGTAGCGGCTGGATTTTGTCCGCATAACAAAAAAGGCGATACATCATGGACAACGGCAAAAAATATTACTCCATTTTCGCTCCAAGCACATCGGAAGAGCGAAAGCAGAATTTTGTCAGTTATTGGGCTTTTTCTCAGCAGCACAACGGTGTGCTTTATGAAAAGGATAAAGACTTAGAAAAAAAACGGGCCAAATTAAAATCTTTTCAAGAGAACCCTGTTCGCTCAAGGCAGCCGTTGATTGATTCGGAGGGTTTCTATCGTAACTATATTAAGTTACAAGATGATCCCGAGCAATTGGACCGAAAAACATTACTTATGACATGCATTTATAAGTTCGCTCGGCACGAATGGGTGGGTATTTCCGGTGCATGGGATGCAGTTCCCTCGTTCGCTGATTCAAAAACCATCACGGATAAAATTAGTCGTGTTCATTTAGCTGAGGAATTCTGCCATAAGCGCTTGTTCAACGAAATGTTGCGTACCTTTCACCTCGAAAAAATTGAATGGGTTCCCCTCGGGCCAATTTCACAAATGGTATACACGTTTTTTCCTAAATTACCCGAAGTCATCGTGTCTCCACTGGCATTCGTTACTGAAATGATGGGTATTACCTTTTATCAACAGCTCGACGATTTGTTCGATGAGGTATTATCGGATGAACCCGAAGCCTGTCAACGTTGCAGGGAGCTGCTTCATGAAATTATGGTCGATGAACTGGCCCACATTGGGCAACGTAGAAATTTCTTAGGGCCTATTGGAACAAAACTTTCTCAAATGATCGTCCCTCTAATGTTTCGGATGTTCTTCCATGATATCCCGGAGATTCGTATCCTATTTGATACCAACAAGATGATTAAGGATGGACTAGCGTTCGATTTCAGCACCATTCCCCACGAACTAATGGAGAAAACCTGGGTTCCCTCATATTGTCAAGCTTGAAGTGCAATGAAAACCCCATGCAAACAACCGGCACCTTATTGGTGCCAATTCCAAAAGTGACCACTGACATTACGATAGGCCTCCGGCTCCAAAACCCCATTTTCTGCGTCAATGACTACCTTTATGGCGCCTGTTTCCGCTGTATTCATCTGAATTGCACCCATTCTGTTTAAACGCCCCCTTACTTGCTGGCGAGGAAACCCATACCGGTTTCTATATCCTGCAGAAATCAATGCATACTGGGGTTTAACCCTGTCCAAAAAAGACCGCGTTGAAGACGTGTTACTGCCATGATGGGGTACAATAAGTATCTGGCTATGCAACTCAGAGCCATACTTTTGTACCAACAAATTTTCAGATGTTCGCTCGATATCGCCTGTTATTAAGACGCTTCCACCGGCACCGGTAATTTGCAAAACACAAGATCGATCGTTTTCTTTCAATTCAGTTTGGTGCGGAAAAGGCCCGATAATTCGAAAATCCACTCCGTCCCAATTCCATGACTCCCCTGCCCAACAATGGATCGATTTATGCCAGTCTATCATGTGCGGCACACTGGTCCACAATCGTTCAATTCGAAATTCCCTAGCTAAAAAACGTGCTCCCCCAATATGGTCATTATCGCCATGGCTAATCACCATGGTATCGATATTTTTTATCCCTAATGAGCGTAAAAATGGACCAACCACCGATGATCCCATATCAAAATCTTCGCTAAAACGAGCACCGGTGTCGTAAACTAAAATATGGTGTTTTGTACGCGCAACCATGCTTAATCCCTGTCCAACGTCCAACAAGGTAAGTTCAAAATCGCCTTTTTCCAAACGTGACGGGTCCACAAAGATTAGAGGTAGCACCAAAATCACTGCCAGCCATCTCGCCGGAAAACCATTTGGAGCAAATAGTAGAACTATGGCCAACATTGCCAAAATAATCATTCCTACCGGCGGTTGGATATGAGTCCACTCCGAAAAAGGGAATGTTGACAGCCATTGCAGGAAGGACCAGAGAAATTCGAAAATCTGTGTAGCAAAATTTAGCGTTAGATGAGCCAGGCTTGGTAAGCAAAACAAACACAACAGTCCGAATAAAATCAACGGAACAACAATTAAACTCACCAAGGGTACAGCGATAAGATTAGCGATTGGCGCAATCAACGATGCCTTTTGGAAAAACAGAATTAGCAGTGGTGCCAATCCCATCGCTGTAATCCATTGAATCTTTAACAACCCCCCCCAATTTCCAGTATTTCCAAGCCTACCCGAAGTGATAAAAAGAATTAAAGCCACCGCACAAAAGGACAGCCAAAATCCTTCAGATAGCATAGCCAGTGGGTCGAACAATAAAACCAATAAAAGAGCTATCACCCATACTCGAAATGCTTTGAAATGACGTCGCAAAATAATGGACCCCATGGCCACGCAAACCATAATCATTGCTCGTTGTGTTGGTATAGAAAACCCAGCTAATGAAGCATAAATAGATGCAAAAGCAATTGCAGCTATGGCAGCCCAAGAACTTGATGACAGAACTTTGAAAACATGAAAGGATAGTAATTTGCGGAATAGCAAAAAACTAAAACCGGCAATAAGACCGATGTGCAAACCAGAAATCGCGACTAGATGGGAGGTGCCCGTAGTACGTAATATTTTCCATTGCGCTGCTGTAATCTCGCTCCGTGATCCAATCGATAGCGCCTTTACAAACCCAACCATCTCGCTTCCCTGTAAAATTTCTGACAGCTGAGTGTCTAAATTTTGGCGAAGGCGCGAAAGCTTAGGACCATGATTGCTGCTCTCTAAAAGTACAGCGGTATCACCGATACGAACATAACCAACAGCACCAATTCGCTGAATAAACAGCCAGCGCTCGTAGTCAAAACCTCCTGGATTAAAAAAGCCATGCGGTCGTTTGAGTCGCACAGTCAATCGCCACTCCTGCCCAGTTTTAATTTTAGCGAAAGGATAATACCAACTAAGCCTAATTCTCGAAGGCAAAGTAACCGCTTCAGGCAAAGCAGTTTTTTTGGGTTTAAAATTAAATCGTACTCCCCTGTCGAACTGTTGTGGCAATCCATCAACAAATCCTACCACCACGAGATCCTGTCCTTCTAATGGTGGAAGCAATCGATCGATTAAAACTGAATTGGAATACACTGAAACCCAAACGAATCCCAAACAAAAGAATGCGATCTTGGGCATTCTGTAAAGAAAAAAGAAAAACGAGCAACTCGCATAGACCCAAGTATTATTAGGTACTCCAGAGCACGGAAGCAGGAGAAATATACCAGCGGCAAAAGCAAAAACAGAAGCTACCATAGAGTTTGCTATCGTACTGATAAAAACCTACAATCCCAATGACTAGGTTGATCAACTTTATTGTGAGCGGTACCAGCTTTTCGAATGCTCACCAATTTTTATCGGCTCCTCGTAATTACTTGCTGTTAAGCAATAGAGGCAATTTGAACAGTTACTTCCCTTGTAATGCGTAGTTACTTTTCTTGTAGAATAAGAAACCAGAATACCAATCTACAATAAAAATAAATTCTTTATAGCCTTATGGAAGAACTTAATTTATTTATCCAGGCAAATATTCATTATGCGCCTTTAATCATCTTTGGAGCGCTTTTACTTGCGGGCTTTAATATTCCCGTATCGGAAGATGCTATGTTGTTTATCTCCGCAATATTGGCCAGCAAACACCCGGAAATGCTTCCGTCACTATTCGCAGGGGTATACCTCGGCGCTTATTTCTCTGATCTAATTTGCTACTGGCTTGGCCGCATTCTTGGCCCAAAACTATTTAAAATTCGCTTTTTTGCAAAAATGGTTGCCCCTGAAACTGTTGAAAGAATCCATACCTTCTATGAGAAATACGGTATTATCACTCTGATTCTTGGGCGTTTTATACCATTTGGGGTTAGAAACGGCCTGTTTTTGACTGCAGGCCTTGGAAAAATGAGTTTCCTCAAGTTTTCACTATCCGACCTGTTAGCCTGCACGATTTCAACAATTACATTCTTCACTCTCTATTACCACTACGGAAATGCAGTCATCGAGTCTATAAAAGAAGCTAACGAAATTGTGTTCGTCGTAGCATTACTCGTGGTTGTCGTATTAGTTTTAAAAAGGAAAAAGAACGCCGAATCAAAATAATTACGCTATCCAGATAGTTGCCCGTCCTCTAAATGCAAAACGATATCCATCTGGCTCGCCAATGAGAAATCATGGGTAACAATCAGGAAACTAATTCCTAGCTCACGGTTAAGCTCCAACAGAAGATGGTAGATATTGTCCGCTGTTTTAGTATCCAAATTTCCCGTGGGTTCATCGGCTATAACACACTTGGGACTTCCGACTAAAGCTCGTGCAATAGCTGCCCTTTGTTTTTCGCCACCAGACATCTCACCGGGTTTATGCAACAAACGCTCCTTCAAACCGACTTTAACTAGCATTTCCTCGGCCTTATCTCGAGCCTTTCGAATACCCACACCTCTTATCAATAAGGGCATTGCGACGTTTTCTAAAGATGTAAACTCACCTAACAAATGGTGAAACTGATACACAAAACCTAAAGAACGATTCCGTAACTGTCCTAATTGTCGTTGATTAATTTTCGCTAGATCTATGCCATCGAGCACGATTTTACCAGAGGTCGGAGAATCCAACCCACCGAGCAAATGTAACAAAGTACTTTTACCCGATCCTGAAGCACCCATAACCGCAATTCGTTCACCAGAACGCACAACAAGATCGACACTTTCCAACACCTTAACATCTAGGTCACCCTGAACAAATCGCTTAGATAATTTTCGACATTCCAGCACAACCGTACTATTCATAACGAAGTTCATCTGCGGGTTTTACTCTAGAGGCCTGCCAAGCAGGATAGATTGTCGCAACTAGAGCAATCACAAACGCCATGGATGCAATTTGATACACATCCGACCAAATTAATTTAGAAGGCAGATCACTAATATAATAAACGTCAGCGGCCAAAAACTGTACGCCAAAAAACTTTTCGATGGCTGGAACTAGGGTTTCGACGTTATTTGCCAGCAGTACCCCCCCTAAAGTGCCAAGCAGGGTCCCTACACTGCCAATTAGGGTTCCAAGAACCATAAATATCCCCATTACGCCTCCCGGAGACAGTCCTTGAGTACGAAGAATCGCGATATCTGCGCGCTTTTCTGTTACGACCATTACAAGGGTAGACACAATATTAAAAGCAGCAACTGCCACAATTAATAGCAAAATAATAAACATGACCCGTTTTTCAGTTTTGATGGCACGGAAAAAATTTCTATGGGCTTGAGTCCAATCAGTTATACGATGCACACCTGATAATTTCTCCGCTAAATCGCGAGCAATGGCCCGTGCGTAGAACAAGTCATCCAACTTTAATCGTAAACCCGATACCGACAACTCTCCGAGCCGAATCAACTTGGCTGCATCCCGGATATTAACCAAGGCCAGATTCCGATCATATTCGTACATCCCAACTTTAAAGATACCCGCCACCGTGAAACGACGCAGACGAGGTAAAATTCCAGCTGGAGTTGTGGTTATTTGTGGTGTAATGACGGTAATTTTATCGCCAGGAACAACTCCTAAATAATTGGCTAATTCCACCCCTAAAATGATTTGATATTTACCCGCTACCAGCTGGTTCAAATCGCCGGCGATCATATTTTTGGCCACTTCGGATACATTCGGTTCCATGTCAGGAAGAACACCTCTGATTAATGTTCCACTTACCCTCCGACCAGCATTTAGCATTACCTGCGCCTGGACATAGGGTGCCCAGCCGACGACTCTAGGATGATCTTTAATCACTGGTTCGAGTACTTCCCAGTCGTTTAAGACACCCGAGGGGCTACTGATCGAAGCATGGGATGTCATCCCTAAGATCCTCTCTCGCAATTCAGCCTCAAAACCGTTCATGACCGATAGCACCGCAATCAAAGCAGTCACACCAAGTGCAATACCTAGAACAGAAGTGAGTGTAATAAACGAAATGAATTGGGTTCGACGTTTTGCACGTGTGTATCGAAGACCAATGAACAGAACAAGTGGCCTAAACACAAACGCTAAGACAGTGGCAAGTTAACATTGAATACGTTAAAAATTAGTTTGTCGGGGTTAAGACTCACGTCGACAGTCTGGGCAAAATCCATAGAGATAAAGGCAGTGATCTGTCAGTGTGTAGTCCAATTGCTTTGCTATCTCTTTCTGCCGGTTTTCTATTAGTTCATCTTTAAATTCGCCAACCCGGCCACACCTCACGCATAAGATATGATCGTGGTGTCCACCCCTATTTAATTCAAATACGGAATTTCCACCCTCGAAGTGATGCCTTTTGACCAAGCCGGCCGCTTCAAATTGGGTTAACACACGATATACAGTAGCGAGACCGATATCTTCGCCTTCCTTTAGCAAAATTTTATAAACTTCTTCCGCAGTTAAATGCCGGTCGCTGTCCCGTTTCTTTTCCAGCATTTCTAATATCTTAACACGAGGCAGAGTCACTTTCAGCCCAGCATTTTTGATATCTTGACTTTCCACTATGATCCTCCAAAGAAACGTGAATAAAGTAATTGTATCGGGTATTATTCCCTTTTTTGATCAGAAACACAGCATTTAATGCGAAAAGTCCTTGTCATTCCGGTATATTTGGCAATTCTATGGCTTACCGGATGCACTTCTATCAGTGAATGGATACCCTGGGTATATCGGATAGATATTGACCAGGGAAACATTATCACTCAACCAATGATTAACCAGCTACAACCAGGGATGAATGAACGACAAGTGCGCTTTATCATGGGAACGCCTTTGTTAATTGATACATTTCACGATAATCGCTGGAACTATTTACTGCGTGAAAAACCAGGCGATGGTGCCCCAACAACTCAAAAGAAGTTGTTTCTCTATTTCAAAGATGGGGCTCTTGTGAAAGTAACAGGTGATTTTCGGCCTAATAATATACAGGACCTTGAGCCAATCCAGGACACAACAGTGATCGTTCCCAAAATAAACCGTGAAAAAACACTCAGTCAAAAAATCAAATCCTGGTTCGGAATTCAAGAAACCTAACCCCAAAACGATAGAGCTCACCTCTATCTAGTCCATGGTATTGAATTAAAAACCCAACCTGGCCAGTAAACTGCACATTCTATCCGCCATTCTGAAACAAGACAGACGAAACCTGAACAAATCTTCACCCTTCAAACGAACCTCCTAAATCTTTTCGGAACCATTCTTTGTCCTAATGGCCCGTAAACGTCGTGTCTCCATGGGATCATTAATTAGAGCACGGTATATTTCTACACGATCTCCAGCCTTTAGTTCCCGATTAAGGTTACAAATGCGGTTAAACACTCCAACCTTGTTTTTGCACAAATTTATCTCCGGAAAGCGCTGTAATATCCCAGAGGCGGTAATGGCTTGTTCCAAGGTCGCACCACTCTCCAATTCAACCTCCAAAACCACTTGTTGATCCGATTTCGCGAAAGCAACTTCCACATAGATCATGTTCTGTGATGAAGTTCTTTCGCTCGGCGACTGAAAGCCGAAACCATTGAATTACAGATTTGGGTAAACACCGCACCAAAGGCTAGAGCACCAATTCTATTTGAAATTTCAAACTCCAAAATCAACGAAACCTTTGTCGCATCTTCCCGCAGCGGTAGAAACTTCCACACGCCTTCTAGATAACTAAACGGACCATCAAGCAAACTCATTCTGATTTCTGCATCATTGACGACACGATTCCGTGTCGAAAACCGTTTATTAAAAGCACCTTTAGCCACCTCTAATTCCGCCTCTACGTAGTCTTCGGTAATTGAAAGAATCCGCCCCGTACGACACCAGGGTAAAAACTCTGGATATGACTCAATATCGCAAACCAATTCCAACATGGATTGCGCTGGATAGCGCACCAATGCACTTCGCTCTATCCTCGTCATGAGCGTGGCAGATCAACCATTAAAACAACCCCGCAATCAACACTATCGTAACTGCCGCAGGTGCTACATAGCGCACCAAAATTCGCCACAATTTGAATAAAAAACTCTCTTTTGAAACTTCAAACTCTTCGGCAGTACTTTCTAGAGTCATAACCCAACCGGCAAATACTGCCATCAATATTCCGCCCAAAGGAAGCAACACATTAGCACTGATGAACTCTAAAACTTCAAAAAAAGTTTTATCGAATATGGTTGCATCAACCCATATATTGGTTGAAAACACAGTCCCCATACCCAATGCCCAAGTTAATGCGCCAGCTATAATACAAGCATTCTGTCTAGAAATTTCATATTTCTCGACCACGTAGGAAACAGCAGGTTCTATTAATGAAATCGATGATGACAATGCAGCAAAAATCAATAAAACAAAAAACATCAGACCAAACAGATTCCCAGCAAACATGTGGGAAAATGCCATAGGCAGCGTCTTGAAAATAAGATCCGGACCCATCGATGGTTCAAAAGCATTGGCGAAAACGATGGGGAAAATCGCAACACCCGCCAATATAGCAACTGCGGTATCGGTTATCGCAATGACCAGTGCAGTCTGGCCAATAGAAATGTCCTTAGGCAAATAAGATCCATAAACCATAATCGCACCCATCCCCAAGCTTAGGGTAAAAAAGGCCTGCCCCATCGCCAAGAGAAATGTTGTTCCAGTCACCGAATCGAGATCAAAATTAAACATAAAACTGATTCCTGTCCCAAAAGAATCCGTAGTCATCGCATAAGCCACTAAAATCAATAATATTAAAAACAGCCCTGGCATCAAAAACTTAACAGCTTGTTCTATACCTTCATTAATACCACGTGCCACGATATACATGGTCACGCTTATAAATACAGTGTGCCACAACGTTAGAGCGAAAATGCTATCGTTTAAAGACATAACCGCATGTTCGACCATATCTGTATTGAGCTGGGATAGAAATCCAGTCATAATCTTTAGAGCGTACGCTATAGTTTTGCCAGCAATCACACTGTAAAAGGAAAGAATTATAAATCCAGCTAGGACTCCCATCCAACCGAGATAACCCCAAAGCTTGGTAACCTTCGCCTCCTTAGCCAAGTGTTCCATGGTTGCAATGGGGTTCATTTGGCCTCGCCGTCCAAGCATGGTTTCCGCCATAATTATTGGGATTCCAATAATAGCCACAGACAACAAATAGATCAAAACGAAAGCACCACCTCCATTTTCGCCTGTGATATACGGAAATTTCCATATATTCCCTAAACCGACTGCAGAGCCGGTGGCAGCCAATATAAATGTAATCCTTGAAGACCAGTGAGCATGGATGGTTGTATTATGGTTCGCCATTTCTCCCCCGATAGATTAAGCTGATTATGTTCAATATAAAATCTACTTTGAGTTCTAACTCGTAAAATATCAAAGTTTACTGTTTGAGTCAGTATATCGTAAATATTCCGGCAATCTTCAATGACAAAAAAAAAATCCAAGTCTAAACAAAACGGCCAAACCATCGCCCTTAATCGCAAGGCCAAACACGACTTTTTCATCGAAGACACCTTTGAAGCAGGAATCAACTTACAAGGCTGGGAAGTCAAAAGCCTCCGTGCAGGAAATATTCAACTAAAGGAAAGCTATGTATTAATTAAAGCCGGTGAAGCTTGGCTCTTTGGCGCTCACATATCGCCACTAACCACAGCATCCACACACATCAATCCAGATCCGGTTCGGACTCGCAAATTGCTATTACATCGACAAGAACTTACCAAATTGATTGGTCATGTCGAACGGCGTGGATACACCCTGATTCCGACTGCTCTGTATTGGAAAAAAGGATTGGCCAAGCTAGAAATAGGTCTAGCTAAAGGTAAAAAGCAATATGACAAACGTGCTACAGACAAAGACCGCGATTGGCAAAGAGACAAACAACGGATTCTCAAAAATAGCATGTAAACTTTTAACCGGCTATACTGTCCAAAGGTAAAGACCACGGGGGCGACATTGGCTTCGACGTGGGTAGCGAAACCTAAGGTGCATGTCGAGGAGCAGTCACCTCGTAAATCCAGCTGTCATTTAAAGTATTCGCAAACGACGAATCTTACGCGCTAGCCGCTTAAACCGGCTTGCCCTCTGCCTGACGCGTGCTTGTGCGCCCAGAGTCTCTTGTAGACGTTCAGAGGTCATTAATCACAAGATCGCGATGAAGCCTGTCTGAAGCGGATTCGTTAAAACTTTATCGGAATCGCTGTCGGTTTTCCCCTCCTGTCGGGTAGCTGCCAGTTAAATCAAAGCACAGGATAAACATGTAGAGCCGAGGGCAGAGTACTTGCGGACGCGGGTTCGATTCCCGCCGCCTCCACCAA
>CAZZET010000047.1:13716-25287 GCA_964653275.1 uncultured Methylococcales bacterium | reverse complement strand
TCGCTTGCGGATAATGGTTAAGGTGTGGAGCGGAGGCCACTTACGATACCATCAGTATACAACGCCACCATTGGGAATCTGGCAGCGAATCCACGGGTTACGAAAATCATTAGGAACGAATCAGAAACATACAAGTTACAAATCTATTTCAATTGAGTATGAAACATTTGTGTAAAACCTGCCGATATAAATCTTTAAGCAGTAGCGTGGCTATAAATGGCCTAACAACATGTTTTCATCAATTCCAATTGAAGGGGAGGAAATTCAACTCCCCCATCTTCAATAATCAATATTTCCTTCTTGATCAAGTGTGTCCTCTCTCAAGTTTCTATTTTCGGACAGTCGCCTACTAGGGATTGATTTTGGTGATTTTAGAGCCCTGCAGGCCCAGACCCGCCATCAATCCTTTCTGGTCAAAGAAAAATGCATAGACATTATCTTTACCCGTCGTTGTCGTCAAAGATCCGCTAGTGCCTGCGTTAACAACAACGATACTTGGGCCAAAACCAATTTCCCAGCCGTCGCTGTTATCGAGGTAAGCAAGAGTGGAATCGCTATTGAAAAAGAGCGCATAGCCGAAGGATTGGATGCCAGCCTGAAGGCCATATGAAGCCGCGACATTACTATAGTATCCGACGGTTCTACCATTTACCCGCAAAGCCCCCTCCCCATAGTGAGCTCCAACAAGAAACCCACCCTTGACGATGCTTGGGAAAACCAAAATTCCTCTTGCGCCCGCAGCTAACGTTCTCGCTTCTGCGCTATCATCGAAGAGCTTTTTTAGAGCAAAATCGACATCGCGGTCTAGTTCGGCCGCCGCCGCCCAATCAGGTTTGCCACCACGTGATTGACAACCCGTAAGGGCTAATAAGGCAATTAATAAAATGATGGTGGTTATATTGGTTTTCATGCGTTTACCCCTTTTTTACATTGTTATACGTTGCTAAACCAGACATTATCCTACCCCAACACAGAGCAAGGATAATTTCTGTTGTTGTAATGCTGGAGCTTACTCGAAAAGGCTAACTCCTATCACTACGTGCGATGATGGGCAGCAGGATACATTGTTTATTTCTAAAAAACTAGGAGACTACGTGGTTGTTACCTGAGTAGGGATGTTATTGATCATGCAGTAAAAAACTCTATTTCAAGCGGGTGGGTGTGAAAGGGTATACTTTTCGCAAAATTCAAGAAAACCGAGGGATGTGGGTGTGTACTTAACTGAATTGGAAATCACAATTGTGGTGGAATTATGGAAAGGTCCGGATTTTATGGCTTTATGTTAGCAACTATCTTGGTTGCAGGAGCTGCGCTCGAGGGTTGCTTTAGCGCGAGTAAAGTAGGGAGCAAAAACGGGAATCAATTGACTCGCGCGAACTGGATGTTCAAATCTTTAATAGGGCGGGGTTCAGCCACAGAAACCTCAATATCACTCCGATTCGATGAGCAAAATGTGATGAATGGCTCTGATGGCTGCAATTACTATCGTGGTGGTATCTCCTTTAGTGGTTCTACTGTTCATATAAATGGGAATATAGTAACTACTCGCAAGGTTTGCAAAGGGCCATTGGCGAGCAGGGTCAACGCGTATATAAAAGCTTTGGAACGTGTCAATTCGTTTGTCATAAAGGACGATCACTTAGTCCTTTATGACAAATGCAAAGTAAAAATTGCCGTATTCAAGGCCGATCTTTTATGGAGGGAAAAGATTCGTTTTGATCTCCATCGAGTGAATGCAGATGGACTTCAGGGGGAATCTGACGGTTTACGTGCTTTGCATTACGAATATTGTATCCCTGACCGACCCGAAGCAATGAAGGCGGTTGCGGCCATTGATCCAACCCTCGAGATTCATCGGGGTTCACCTGGACGGATTGGTTGTTACCAAGGAACATTGCTTTGTTTCGGTCACACTTACCAACCTGATTATAATACGGTACTGAAACGGCTTGCGATGCTTGTTTTTATCGAAGAAATTCGTGAATACTTTTTTGAATGATTGATTTTAAACCCTCACTAACAAATGGAGATAAGAAATTGAAGTTTTATAAAAGGTACGCTTTGCAATTGCTATTCATTGCATTTACTTCGTCGACTTTTGCTATGGGTGTGAAAGAGGAAGTACCTGAACAGATCTTGTTTAAAGGCGTGAATATTTTTGATGGCAAAAGCAACAAGCTCAATAAAGGTATGAATGTGCTGGTTGAGGGTAACCTGATCAAGGCGATTGGTAAGGGATTGACAGCTGGCGATAAGACGACCGTGATTGGGGGTGGGGGACGAACGCTGATGCCTGGTATGATCGATGGTCATGGACATTTTATGATGAATGGTGATTACAGTGCTATGGAAAAAAATATGGATATTATTGACCTGGGCGTCAGGTCTACTGTTGTAATGAAACGTACCCTCCTAGATGGTTTCACATCTGTTCGTGATATGGGAGGGCCGGCCTTCGCCCTGCAACGTAATATTGATAAGGGTGTGATCGTCGGTCCCCGCATGTACCCGTCTGGCGCTTTCATCTCGCAAACTTCGGGACATGGTGATTTCCGTGATCGTGCGGATGGTGGATTCTCTGCGGCCACTCCGGGCGATGTTTCAAATTTTCAACGTTTTGGATTTGGAACAGTGGCTGACGGAGTGCCTGAAGTTCTCAAGGCAACCCGACTGAACCTGCGAAATGGCGCGTCACAGATTAAAATCATGGCCGGCGGTGGTGGTTCATCCCGTTTTGATCCGATTGATACAACTCAGTTTTCTCCTGAAGAAACCAAAGCAATAGTTGAGGCTGCTAAAGACTGGGGTACCTACGTTGCTGCCCACGTATTTACTGACCGGGCTGCTAACCGTTTGCTTGATGCTGGTGTTAAGACATTTGAGCATGGCTTCTTTTTGTCTGAGAAAACCATGCGGCGCATCGCCAAGGAAGGTGGCTATGTAGTCCCTCAGATGTGGGGGATTTCACCTGATTTGGCCAAGAATCCCTTAATGCCTGAGGCGAAGATTCCGATGGTTCTTGAGTTGGGTAAAAAGTTCAAGGATTTCGGTCGAAAACTTATCAAGAATAAAGTCAAAGTGGTTTTTGCCTCTGATTATGTCGGTGAGTTTGCAGATGCTGAACGAGCCCGTCGTTACGAGATCTGGTGGCGCACCCAGACTTTTGACAGTAATTTTGAAGTGCTAAAACAATTGACCTCAACTGCGGGTGAAATGTTAGCGCTTTCTGGCCCTCGTAATCCTTATCAGGCAGGTAAATTGGGTGTGATAGAAAAAGGAGCCTATGCTGATATCCTTGTTATCGATGGCAATCCTCTGGAAGACATCTCTGTTATTGGGGGTACGGACAAGTGGTTCGATGCTGATCCAGATTACAAGCCTATTGAAACAATAAAAGTGATTATGAAAGATGGCAAGATTTACAAAAATACACTGTCAAAAGGTTATTCTGAATAATTCACACCTAGATCTACTAAAAAAGGGGATATACAGAATTCAAATTAACCAAGATGTGATGGTTAGTCGAGATTCTTAATTCCGTGATAGCGGGTACTGTTAGAGAAGAAGCTAAGACGACGAAACCATACTAAAACTTACTAAGTCTGCGCAAGTGTTGAAATCGATCCTCATTATTATCATTGCTACTTAAAGCATATGAACTTGAACAGTTTTCAGTGAACTGTTAGCATCCCAATTTATGGGTTCGATTTGAGTTTAGTTTTGACGGGGGGAGTTATGGACCCAATGGTATTTGGTTAGGTTTGGGATTGATGAGGGCTTGACTGGGATAATGATAGATCAACAAGAAATGGGGAGGATCAATCGTGGAAAAACAATTTAATTTTGTGGGTATTAATCGTGGGCTCAAAGTTTTGCTAGCTGTTTTTTTGCTGATTTCTTTTGCAGGTCAGGCAGCCGCTGCATTTCGTGCCGTGGATTTGAATGGTAAAATACGATCTGGGGACTATACCCGGAAAGTTGATAACTTTTTGGTTATTCTGGATGCCTCGGGTTCTATGGACTCTCAGTCCAGTGGCGCTGCTTTGGCAGGTTCTTCGGGTCTCAATAAATTTGAGGCTGGGAAAGAAATATTGAAGCGAATGAATCAAACCATTCCAAAGCTGCCAATCAATGGGGGTTTGAGATCGTTCGGTTTTAATAGCTGTCTTTCGTGGAATGATACGGTGCTTAATTCTCGCATGACTCAATACACCCAATCAGGCTTCCAAAACGGTCTAGATAGCCAGTCCTGTGCGAGTGGTGGTAGTGCGATGAATATGGCCTTGGATCATGCGGTTGACGATTTGGCATCTGCCAAGGGTAATATTGCGGTTTTCGTAGTGAGTGACGGGAAAACGGGCGCAGCGCGGACCCTTCCATATGCGCAATATCTTAAGGAGCAATACGGGGATCGTCTCTGTATTTATTCGATTTGGGTTGGTGATGGAGAACAAGGCAAACAGTTGATGGAGGAAATTGCGAACATCGGCGGTTGCGGTTCTTTTGTGAGTGCTACAAATATTGCCTCAGCCCAAAATATGGGCAATTTTGTAGAAAGCGCTTTTTTACAGAAAGGGCCCGGAAGACCTAAGCCAAAAGTCATTGGTGATGGTGATGGTGATGGAGTGCTGGATGATCGTGATTTATGCCCAAAAACGTATAAAGGGATCCGTGTTAATGAAATAGGTTGTTGGGTAGGTGGCCGGGTATTGTTTGACTTTGATAAGGCCGAAATTAAACCAGAGGCTTACCATTTTCTGGATGAAATTGCCCCACTCATTGTAAAGGCGAAAACAGTGATTCCAGATGCGAGGCTTGAGGTTGATGGATACACTGATAGCATTGGTAATGCTGAATATAATATGGACTTGTCGCGACGCCGTGCCCAAGCTGTGGTTGATTATTTGGTGGCGCATGGTGCTGATCCTGATCAGTTGGTCGCGCGGGGTTTTGGGAAAGAGAATCCGTTATATTCGAACGATACGGCGGAAAATCGAGCTAAAAATCGCAGGGTCCAGCTAACGACTCTTCCTTACAAATAAGTTCGGGAAAAATTTAAATTAGCAAAAGCGGGGTAGCATTTAAAGCTACCCCGCTTTTTTTTCGCGTTGCAACTTGTTTCTCGTCCGGAATCGGGGTTAGAAGCGATCTAATCGAAGTGGTGTGATATCTCCAGTTTTGCGATATCGCCAATAATCCTTGAGGATTAGTGCGTGATCAAAGGCGAGTGGGTTGGGTGATTGTTCGGACGCAACTAACATTATATTTTTTGCATCGTCTGCAGCTTCTGGGGTGCCGACTGCGTGCCCGACATATACTGCAGTTACTGTATGCCCACGTGAATCGCGTGATGGGTCCGAATAAATGCCAAGCAGGGTGGTGAGTTGTACATCGAGCCGTGTTTCTTCCTTTGCTTCACGGACTGCTGCCTGCTCCAGTCTTTCGCCGATATCAACAAAACCACCCGGAATCGCCCATCCAAATGGAGTATTTTTCCTTTCTATCAGAACTATCGGGTAATCTGGTCGATCCTTTAATTCTATAATCGTATCTGCGGCAATAAGTGGCGTTGTTGGTCTTGGCATATTCTTTGTAGTTAAAATTTGACCGCATTTCGTGAACCAAATCCCAAACTATTGGAAGTATTCGCTCTCCGAAGGCGGTTGGGAAACATAAATTCTACAATTCATCTATTATTTGCTTGATTGACAAGCAGAATTTATTATGAATACAGGCTGTGTAGAATTAACGTCAGATGAATTAAGGATTCAGCTCGAAACCATGGTTGATAAAATGCCTGCTTTTCCCCAAAGCGTGCAAAGAATCCTCCAACTGACGGCTGATTTGAATTGTCCTCATAAAGAGCTCGTGCAAATAATAGAACACGATCCTGTGATTACAGTCAAGATACTTAAATTATTGAATTCGGCTTATTACAATCTTCCCCACAAAATTACGTCTATTAAACGTTCGGTAGTTTATATCGGCTTTAATACCATTAAAAATTTGGCGCTGAGTATTGCCTCTGTCGGAATGTTACCGAAGAAGAATGGTGCGGGATTTGACTCAGGCCAATTTTTACTCCATTCACTGTCAACTGCCGCCATTGCAAAAAAATTGGGGGGACGAATTAACGAACCTGAAATTGATAAAACAGATTGTTTCGTGGGGGGGTTAATTCATGATTTTGGGAAAATCGTGTTTGCGCAATACAAACCCGATAAATTTAGCCAATCTTTACAAAAATCGAAAGCAGAGCAAATCTCACTGCATGAAGCAGAACTTGAAATTATTGGTGCGGACCATGGTACCGTGGGTTCCATATTGGGGGAGAAATGGCAATTTACACCCTCATTGATTGAATGTATCGGGGCACACCACGATGACGACGGTTTGAACAACGGAATGCGCGATTGCGTTGTCGCCGCAAACCAAGTGAGTAAGAAGCTAGCCCTAGGTCATAGTGGCCACAATGTTATCGATGAACTGCCAGGAGCAGTATCGGATCGGTTTGGGATGGGGCTCGACGATTTGATCGATTCACTTGGAGATATAGAAGCTGAGCGGGAAGAAATAAAAGCGTATGCTTACATGTAATCGGTGCTTTTAACCAATGTATCTGGTTTAACTTTTGGTTAGTCCCTATTTCTCAACAGCCTACTAACGCTGAGCGTTAACAATTTATTATCGGCAGGCTTCTGTGTCTGGTTCCCAAGTGGATATTTGCTGGGGAACGGCGATGTCGTGGTTTTGCTGGATCGCACACGGAATAGGTGTATTGTCCGGTCTTCTGTGCTTCCTCGCTACTACTTACCAATGCCTACAGGATTAAGCTCCGAATTTAACATGGATTGATTAGCCCTTTTCAAAAATGGAACCCTCTAATCCTATCAGAATCCAAATTTAGGGGAGGCGCGAGGTATTTTCGCGATCCTTTTAAGGGGTATATCGTTGTTAATAGGAGGTGGATTATGGCTAAGGGTTTATTAAAGGTTGGTGCTACGATTTCTTTTATTTTTTTCCTCCAAATGGTTGTTGTTCCAGCATTCGCAATCGAATGGGATCAAATCCCTGGGGCTGCAACGGATATCGGAGTTGGATCCGATGGATCCGCTTGGATTATTGGTACAAAAAAAATATCAGGCGGATACGCGATTTATAGATGGACTGGCGATGCTTGGGAGCAAAAGCCCGGAGGGGCAGTGAGTGTAGGGGTTGGGTCAGCTGAGCATGTGTGGGTCATCAACAAACAACAACAAATTTATCGCTGGTCCGGTAATGATTGGCAACAAATTCCGGGAACTGCTAGAGACATTGGTGTTGGGTCAGATGGATCGGTTTGGGTCGTCAGTACAGATAAAACATTGGATGGGTACGATATTTATCGATGGACTGGGTCGGCATGGGCGAAAACCCGTGGAGGGGGTGTAGGTATTGGTGTTGGATCGGCCGATAATGCTTGGGTGATTAATGGCAAAGACGAAATATATCATTGGGTTGGCCAAAACTGGTATCGAATGCCAGGAAGCGCCAAAGATATTGGTGTGGGATCAGACGGGTCTATTTGGATTGTTGGTGCGAATCTGGATGGCAATGGTATGGACTACAAAGTTCTTTCTTGGACAAAAAATGGTTGGGAAGAGCAGTCAAAACTGGGAACCAAAATCTCGGTTGGGAATACCAGTGAGATTTGGTCTATAGATGCAAATAATCGAATTTGGAAATTAAAATGATCGGTTCTGGTTGAATTATGATCGAGGATTTCATATCCTGGTAAATTGAAATTTGCATTGGTTTTTTCTCTGATTACCACCCAGGTGTGTTTGAGTTTTGAATATCGCCTATTGGGTCGTTGGTTGGAAGCGAACCGTCGTTTCGGGGCAAGCTCAATCAATCTCGGAATACTGGGAAAACGATAAATATCCTTTGCAGTTTTGTTCTCGGGCAAACCGCCAATGGATGGGTTAGTTTCCAGAATTCCTTCGAATGAAACTCGTCGTTTATTTTTCCGCGTGGGTTGTTCGGCTTGTTGCGTGACGCGCTATTGTGTCAAATTCTGTGTAAAAAGGAACTTGTTCGAATGTTCGGGGCGTCTGGAAATAAGTTGGACAATGTCTCGTATAGATTCAGGCCTGACTAGTCGATCTGAATGAACAAAACGATTGGTCTCGTGAGACTGCATTAAGGTTTTGTGGATGAAGGTTGGTCAATTAGGGCCTGACGATGGCGTGAGGTGTTCAAGTTATTTCTGGACCACTCGTTTATAAAGTGTTGACCAAAAAATAATGAATCTCGGGGAATCCCTAGGGTAAAGTTCTGAGTATTCAATAAATCGATAACAGGGGAGAAAATAGAATGAAGATTGGAGTACCCAAAGAAATCCATGAGGGAGAGCGGCGTGTAGCTACGACGCCCGAAGTGGCGGAGCGCCTTAAGAAGTTAGGATTTAGCGTCTGCATTGAAGCTGGTGCGGGTCAGTCCGCAAATTATTTAGACGACGCTTATCGTGAAGCCGGTGTTGAAATCGTAGGCGATGCTAAAACCCTTTGGGCAGAATCCGACATTGTTATGAAGGTGCGTGCTCCAGAAACTCACCCTGAGCTTTGTGTGGACGAAGTCGAATTATTAAGGGAAGGTGGAACGCTTATCAGTTTTATTTGGCCTGCACAAAATGAAGAATTGATGCAACGTCTAGCCGCGAAAAACGCGACAGTGTTGGCTATGGATAGTGTTCCACGGGTATCGCGAGCACAAAAACTCGATGCATTGAGTTCAATGGCAAATATTGCTGGATATCGTGCGATTGTTGAAGCTGCACAGTATTTTGGACGGTTTTTTACAGGACAGGTTACTGCGGCTGGGAAAGTACCGCCCGCGATTGTAATGGTGATAGGTGCGGGTGTTGCGGGACTTTCCGCAATTGGTACGGCTAAAGGAATGGGGGCCATTGTCAGAGCATTTGATACCCGCCCCGAAGTCAAAGAGCAAATCGAAAGTATGGATGCCGAATTTCTCATGTTAGATTTCGAAGAGGAAGGCTCTGGGTCTGGTGGTTATGCGAAAGTCATGAGCGAGGAGTTCATCAAGGCTGAGATGGAACTGTTTGCTCGACAGGCTATGGAAGTCGATATTATCGTGACCACTGCCCTGATTCCTGGTAAACCCGCGCCACGCCTGATTACCCAAGCCATGGTGGAAACCATGAAAGAAGGTAGTGTCATCGTTGATCTCGCCGCAGAGCAGGGTGGGAACTGCGAGCTGACCGAAGCGAACAAAGTTGTGGTCAAGCATGGTGTAACGATTATCGGTTATACCGATCTTCCAAGCCGGCTATCTACCCAAGCGAGCCAGTTGTATGGTACTAATATAAGGCATTTTCTGACCGATCTAACGCCAGAAAAAGACGGAAATATCAATGTCAATATGGAAGACGAAGTGATTCGGGGTGCAACCGTAATTAAACAGGGTGAAATTACTTGGCCGCCTCCCGCGCCAAAATTATCTGCGGCTCCGGCTAAGCCGGCTGAACCCCAACCCGTCGTAGTAGTGGAAAAAAAGAAACCATTACTACCTGCCCCTGTTAAGGCTGCAATACCCGTTGTTATCGGTGCACTCGCTTTATTTGGATTAGGAAGTGTTGCGCCTCCCTCGTTTATGGCTCATTTCACTGTATTTGTATTGGCATGTTTTGTCGGCTATATGGTGATTTGGAATGTTACTGCGGCGCTACATACACCACTTATGAGTGTGACTAATGCTATCAGCAGCATCATCGTTATTGGTGCGTTGATCCAAATATCGGCACCGGGTTTTTTCATTACGTTATTGTCCTGGCTGGCGATACTGATTACGAGTATCAACATTACTGGTGGATTTGCGGTGACGCGACGTATGCTCGAAATGTTCAGGAAATAGGGGGATAACAATAATGTCACAAGGTTTAGTTACAGTTTCATATATCGGTGCAACCGTCTTGTTTATATTGGCTCTAGGGGGGCTGAGTAACCCGGAGAGTTCACGTAAGGGTAACCTTTACGGAATGATCGGAATGACTCTTGCTGTTATAGCAACGATCCTCAGCGACCGGGTCGATTCCTATGTTCTTTTGATCATCGCTATGGTAATTGGTGGGGCTATTGGGCTTGAATTGGCAAAAAGGGTTGAAATGACCGAAATGCCCGAGCTAGTCGCCATACTCCATAGTTTGGTTGGCCTAGCCGCAGTTTTTGTAGGCTATGCGAACTTTTTGGATCCAACAGCAGAGTTTGTTGGTGTGGAAAAGACTATACATGAAGTTGAAATCTACATTGGTGTTTTGATCGGTGCCGTTACATTTTCCGGATCGGTCATTGCTTTTGGAAAATTGAGTGGGAAAATTGGAGGGAACCCAGTTAAACTTCCTGGAGGCCATTGGATCAATTTGGGGCTTCTTATCTTAGCGCTCTTGTTCGGTGATCTATTCATCGATGCTGCATTGGAAGGTGGTGGTGGTTTTTGGCTGTTTTTAATGACCGTGGTTGCATTGGCGTTTGGTGTCCATATGGTTATGGCGATTGGTGGAGCCGATATGCCAGTTGTAGTGTCTATGCTCAATAGCTATTCTGGGTGGGCAGCTTCCGCAACAGGATTTATGCTTGGAAACGACCTGTTGATTGTCGTTGGTGCGTTGGTAGGAAGTAGTGGTGCCATTTTAAGTTATATCATGTGTCGTGCGATGAATAGGAATTTCATCAGTGTTATCGCTGGTGGATTTGGGACCGATTCATCAGGTGCTCCTGCTGGTGCTGCCGAAGATCAAGGTGAGGTTTATGAAATCAAGGCTGAAGAAACCGCAGATCTTCTCGACACAGCAAAAGAAATTATGATTATTCCGGGTTATGGGATGGCCGTCGCACAAGCACAGCATACCGTGAACGAAATGACCAAAGTACTACGTGGAAAGGGCGTCAATGTGCGCTTTGGGATTCACCCTGTTGCTGGTCGTATGCCCGGGCACATGAATGTATTGTTGGCTGAAGCGAAAGTACCTTACGACATTGTATTCGAAATGGATGAGATCAACGATGATTTCCCCAAAATTGATGTTTCCATTATTATCGGAGCTAATGACATAGTGAACCCGTCAGCATTGGATGATCCTAATAGTCCGATTGCCGGAATGCCAGTGCTTGAGTGCTGGAATGGGGGTACGACTATTGTTTTGAAAAGAAGCATGGCTTCGGGTTATGCGGGAGTTCAGAATCCATTGTTCTTTAAGGATAACACCAGAATGTTATTCGGTGATGCCAAAGACACGTTGGAAGAGGTATTGAAAAACTTAAACGGTTGAAAAGCGTTAGTACACGGAACTTAAAAGCACTCCCCGAGGAAGGGGAGCGCTTTACAACTTACGATCTATTGGGATCGAGCTTAAAGTCAATTTCCATATTTTAAAACACCAACGCTATTTCGGGTAAATCCTAATTCCCATAAACATTTTCTAGAGCTTAGATGGTTGTTTACCTTGAGACTCCGCCAATATTTTCAACATTTTGGATAGTGTGGTTTGGATTTGATCTTTTATTTACGTCG
>CAZZET010000047.1:0-13616 GCA_964653275.1 uncultured Methylococcales bacterium | reverse complement strand
AATATTTTCAACATTTTGGATAGTGTGGTTTGGATTTGATCTTTTATTTACGTCGCCGCACCCAAACCTAATCGTTTCAAAACTTTCGATTATCCTATTCCAAGCAGTCATTTAGATTTTCCCATCGAGGCCCATTTGGTAATATTTATGGGTTATTTCGTCCTGGTGTTCTAGGAGCCAATCGATATCAGGCTGATGGTTCATGGCTTTATGGATCGCTTGAGTAGTGGCTTTGCGGTGAATATCAAAGAGAATTTTATGGTCCAGGTTATCGTCGGTTGCTACGCTGGGATTAAGCCATACCGAGACAATAATACCCATATCATTGACCTTGTCTTTAGGGATGTCTCCTGCACGTACAGCATCCAGGACACCGTTGGCAATAGCTCCCTGTACCGTCCCCATCAATATATTGGTGTAACGGTTATTGTTGACGGTGACTTTGCTCACCATTAAAGTAATTGGACGTACTTGAATGTCCGTGTTTAGAATGGCAAAAACCCGAGAGTGTCCTTTTACTTGGTCGCCTGTTAGCGTTGCGATGGCGGTCCCAACTGGGCCATCCAACTCACCAATAATAATTTCTGGTTCCGCTGCTGTACCTGGTGGACCTCCTGCTACCAAGGCTTCACCTGTACGCATGACAATTCGATCACCCATTTTAATATTCTCCTAATTCAAAGTTAAGGTATCTGGAAAAGATGAAAATACCGGGACTGTTTGGAAGAGGCTTTTAAATTTAAGGGGTGCAAAGAGCCACAGCCGGGCTATGTAAACCTTGACACAACACAGAAGACAGAGCCAAATACAAGTGATTCCGATAGTTTTATCTTTGCAAAATGCCTATTCAAAAACGTTTCGTAAAATTATCGTCTCTTTCCGATCTGGGCCAGTTGAAACAATATCTACAGGGACTCCTAATAAAGTTTCAATCCGATCAATAAAAGACTGAGCATTTTTAGGTAATTCACTATATTTTGTTTTTCCGGACGTAGATTCTGACCAACCGGGTAGTTCCTCAAAAATTGGTTCACTAGCCGCGTAGTTTTCAGCGCCAATTGGAGCAATTTCGGTGTTTTTATCCCCGATCTTGTACGCGACACATATTTTTAGTGTTTTAAGTCCGTCCAAGACATCAAGTTTTGTTAGGCATAACCCAGAAAAGCTGTTGAGTATGACCGCTTTCCTCATCGACACCGCATCAAACCACCCACAACGGCGCTGTCGTCCGGTTGTTGCTCCAAATTCACAGCCCTTATCTGCCAGTAGTTTGCCTGTATCATCATGTAATTCTGTAGGAAAAGGTCCATGACCTACCCGTGTTGAGTAGACCTTGGCGATACCAAGGATATGGTCGAAATTCATTGGACCGATACCGGTGCCGATTGACGCACCCCCTGCAGTCGTATTAGATGACGTCACGTAGGGATAAGTGCCATGGTCTATATCCAACAATGCGCCTTGAGCGCCCTCGTACAACACATTTTTTCCCGATACCTGAAAGGTGTAAAGCTGTTCGGTTACATCGATGAGCATCGGACAAATTTTTTCACCGGATTGTAATGTTTCATCCAAAGTTTGCTGGAAATCAATCGCTTTTTGGTGATAAAAATGGGTAAGTACAAAGTTATGGTATTCAAGGAGGTCTCGCAGTTTGTTTGTCAGCAAACTCGGATTTAATAAATCCCCAGCCCTGATGCTTCGTCGTGCTACTTTGTCTTCGTAGGCCGGACCAATCCCCCTGCCCGTAGTCCCGATAGCTTTCGCCCCACGAGCTTGTTCTCTCGCTTGATCTAAAGCAATATGTACTGACAGGATGAGTGGACAGGCTTGGCTAATCCCCAAGCGATTACGGACTGGAATCTTAGCGTTTTCAAGTAACTCGATCTCTTCCAGGAGGGCGGTAGGAGACAACACGACACCATTTCCAATCAAGCATTGCACATTGCCATGCAAAATGCCGGAAGGGATTAAATGTAAAATGGTTTTATGGCCGTTGATCACCAAAGTGTGACCAGCATTATGCCCTCCTTGGAAACGAACGACAACATCTGCCTGATCGGTTAGTAAGTCGACTACCTTTCCCTTTCCTTCATCACCCCACTGGGCACCAATGACTACTATATTTTTAGCCATATTTTAGTTGTGTAGTTCAATATTGCCTGAATTGATGCGAAGGCCGACTGGCGACGTTTGAAACCTTAACGGAAATCACAGTTTTTTTAGTACAAGTCGGCTTAAAGTCTTTTAAACAGTCGAAAATCTCAATGGATATCGTGCCACCCAAACCTGTGTTGCGCTCTAAAGCTTTCCCAACTGATTCAGAGATATGCCCTACTGGGCGATATTAAAATCAGATGGATGAGTATTTTCAGTGAGCGACAATAGGATATTGCGAGATACACTAAACTTTGGGTTTAATCAGAGTTGTGAAATTTTCCCTCAGCATAACTTAAAGACGCGCAGTAGGCCCTCTTTATAATCTATCCCAAATAGGCCTACTGTGATTAGGTTTTAGAAATTTCAAATCATCTATACCTGTCATCGTTCTCTGCAATTCGAAGTAATTCAATTATTTTGCTTTATTAAAATATTTGAAGAATTCGGAATCCGGCTCTAACACAAGTAAATCTCCAGAACCACGGAATGTTTGCTGATAAGCATTGATACTCCGGTAGAACGTGAAAAATTCGGTGTCTTGGCCAAAGTTTTTTGCGTAGGTTTCCGCGGACACTCCATCTCCATCACCTTTTATAGTTTGTGCATCGCGATAAGCATCCGCTAAAATAACTTCGCGTTGTTTATCCGCGTCGGCACGAATGCCTTCAGCTTGTTCAGCCCCTTGTGATCGGAATTCCTTAGCCACTCGAGTACGTTCCGACTCCATACGCCTGTAAACCGAATGGCTTACATCCGGCGGGAGGTCGATGCGTTTAATACGGACATCAACTATATTAATTCCGAGATCCTCTGCCAAACGTTGGGTGTTAGCGATCAAAAGTTGCTGAATTTCTTTTCTATCCGAAGACACCAAGTCTTGAATAGAGCGCTTACTGAACTCGCTTCGCATGGCATCTTTCATGAATTGATCTAGACGCAAATTTGCTTGGGTCGCATCTCCTTGTACCGTGGTATGGAAACTTTTAACATTTCCGATTCGCCATTTGACAAAAGAGTCTACAATGACATTTTTCTTTTCCGAGGTCAGGAAGCGTTCAGGTTTGGAATCTAGAGTGAGAACCCGCCCGTCGTACTTTCTAACTGAATCCGCCAATGGAAGTTTAAAATGTAACCCAGGGTTATAATCCGATTCAACCATTTTGCTGAATCTGAACCTTGCTGCTTTTTGTCTTTGCTCGACGGTAAAAACACTCGACGATAACGCAAAAATTAAACCGACTATTACGAACAAATATACTTTACTCTGGTTCATTATCGTCTCCCCTCTTCTCTACCACGTCTAGATGACCGCAGGCTCTGAGGTCTTGTTGCTGAAGATTTCGCCGGTTCGACGTGTCTTTGTTTAACGGCTTTGTCTGGTTTTGGCGCACTTTCACGGCCTACGATTTTATCAAGAGGTAAGTAAAGTAAATTATTGCTTCCCTTTACATTAATCATTACTGTATCGGTGTTACTTAGAACCGATTCTACTGCCTCTAAATACAAGCGCTTACGAGTGACATCGGGCGCCTTTCTATATTCGGCAAGGAGTTTGTTGAATCGATTTGTTTCCCCAGTAGCCTCGGCAATTACGCGCAGCCTATAAGCTTCTGCTTCTTGCATTAAGCGTGCAGCCGCACCTCGAGCTTTAGGGATAATATCGTTGCTATATGCTTCAGATTCGTTAATCAAGCGTTGTTTGTCTTCACGAGCTTTTATTGCGTCCTCAAAAGCACCCTGTACTTCTTCTGGAGGCTGAGCATCTTGCATGTTGACACTTGCCACACTGATTCCTGCACCATAGTTGTCCATGACAGACTGAATTTGTCTCTTAGCCACTGCCACAATTTCGCTGCGGCCTTCTTTGAGTACGAAATCCATTTTATTGGCCCCAATGACTGCCCTGACCGCACTTTCTGTAACTTGTTTTAGAGTCAATCCCGGATCTTTGACGTTAAATAGGAAGTTTTCTGCATCCTTGACTTGGTATTGCACAGCAACCCTGACATCGACAATATTTTCGTCTTCAGTCAGCATTAATGCCTCTCGAGGGACTGAACCAAGTGCTTGCTGTCTTCCCCCCGATCGATACCCAACTTCAAGAAATCTTTGTCGTTGAACATCAACTTGTTCTACAGTTTCTATGGGGAATGGAATATGCCAATGTAATCCTGATGGAGTTGTTCTGGTATAAGCTCCGAATCGAGTTTCTACACCATGTAAACCTTCCTTAACCGTATAAAGTCCTGTAAGGCCCCATACAATCAACAGAACGACAATGACAAGTCCGATACCTTTACTCGAAAGTGAAGGTCCCCCACTGGTGCTACCGCCTTTGTTTCCGGAACCGAAGATTCCACCAAGCTTTTCTTGTAACGAACGAATGACTTCGTCAAGGTCCGGCGGTTGCTTGTCTTGGTCACGTCCACTCCAAGGGTCTTTTTTATCGCCTCCAGGTTCATTCCAGGACATACGATGCTCCAAATATATGTGTTATAAGAAAATAGTTTTTAAACATTTACGTAGTCAGACGACTACCCAACAATTGACTAACTATGAAGGTTCCTACTGGTTCAACCCCCTAACTAGTCAATTATCCTAGATAAAGCATAGAATTTGCAAATCGAAAACAAATTTACGCAGGTTCGCGCTCGGTCTTAATTGCCCGCAATATACCCAGATCCTTTTTTTTGATTTCAACCTGCATGTTCCATCCCCCCCACTGGTCGGTTTCGTCCTTTAAAACCATAGTTAAGTCGAATAACTTTGAACGTATCCCGGCTTGGCAGGGCGCTAAGTGGATGTTTCGGCGCACACTATCAGCAACCATGGACTCTTCGATTACTGCCTTGAGACTAGAAATCCCCTCGCCAGTTTTAGCCGATAACCACACTTTTTCTGGGTAACCTAATTGATTACGCTCCATTCGCGGTACTAGATTTTCCACAAGATCAATTTTACTATAGACTTCAACCTGGGGAATATTTTTGGCACCGATATCGTAGAGAACTTGATTAACTTGACTGATCGTTTCTTCTTTTGTGCTTGTACCTGCATCAATAACATGAAGTAACAGATCCGCTTCAGATGCTTCTTGCAAAGTAGCACGGAAAGCGGCCACTAGTTCATGGGGCAAATGCCGGATAAAACCCACAGTGTCTACTAAAACGACAGATAGACGATTTGATACCGGGCACTTTCTAAGCGTCGGATCTAAGGTGGCGAACAATTGATTCGCAGCATAAACATTGGCTCCGGTTAATTGATTAAAGAGGGTGGATTTCCCTGCATTGGTGTAGCCGACCAGAGCAACGGTACGAACGGCCGACTTTTTTCTTGATGCTCTTCCGTGATAGCGCTGTTTTTCAACTTTTCTCAAACGGTACTGGATGGATTTAATTCTCTTTCCTATCAACCGGCGGTCTGTTTCTAATTGAGTTTCCCCTGGACCTCTCAAGCCAATTCCTCCCTTTTGCCGTTCAAGGTGGGTCCATCCCCGTACTAATCGTGCTGACAAATGACGTAGTTGGGCCAACTCTACCTGAAGTTTTCCTTCAAACGATTGCGCGCGTTGGGCGAAAATATCTAGAATCAGACTATTTCGGTCAATGATTCGTAGTCCCAATTCGTATTCAAGATTTCGTTCCTGGCTTGGTGTAATTGCGTGGTTGACCAGGACTAAATCAGCTTGCTCCGATTCGACCTTGGACTTTAATTCCCTTAGCTTTCCCTGGCCTAAAAAGTTCCGTGGATCTGGAGTTTTACGCGAACCAATTACGATTCCTACGGGTGTAGCGCCAGCTGAGATTGACAATTCGTTTAACTCAGAAAGATCATGATGATCGGATAGCGCAGAAAGATGGACAAGGATTGCTTTCTCGTTATTACTTGGTGTTTCGATCAAGCTCAGTTCCTAAGTTTCTAAGGGATAATTGTAGGGACTAGGTTTCATATCCGAGGAATTTGTGCAACAAGCCCTTCAACTAATCCTCTGTTTCAGATTCATCGACCGGCTGCTGAAAGCGAATTTGCTTTGAGGGTACTACAGTCGAAACAGCGTGCTTATACACCATCTGATTTACAGTATTTTTCAACATGATCACATATTGATCAAAAGAATCAATTTTCCCTTGGAGCTTTATGCCATTGACTAAAAAAATCGAGACAGGAACGTGCTCCTTCCTTAACGCGTTTAAGAATGGATCTTGCAAGTTTTGCCCTTTTGACATCCTCTTTCTCCTTATTTTTATTTACGGCAACAATCGGTTAGTTAGCTATAGTATAAACCATACCCCACCACTGTCAGGATTGCATCACTTTTTTTTTCGATTGCGAGTCATAGACGTTTGTTTAATCGTCACAATGTTTAATAATAAGTCAAGGATCGTTATTGGGTAACGTCAAAATGGATTATAAACTCAGTTTAGCAGGCTGACTAGTTTAGCTAAAACATCTTTAGTAACATTGAAGTCTTCAAAACAAAAACGATGCCCTGAGGGGTCACGACGTAGCCAAGTCAACTGCCTTTTTGCGAGTTGTCTGGTTGCAATAATGGCTTTAGCGATCATGGTGTCCTTGTCGTAATGCCCCTCCAAGTAGTCCCACACTTGGCGATACCCCACTGTTCTGGTGGCTGGTAATTTTGAGTGTAGGTTACCATGCTTTCTGAGTTCTTGTACTTCTGTGACCAGCCCCTCCTCGATCATCTGTAGAAATCGGTTCTCAATTCGGTTGTGTAGTTGTTTTCGTTGTTTGGGTTCAATAATCAGTTTAATTGTTGAAAATGGAAGGGATTTTGAGTGTGTTGATTCGCAAAGTTCGGTCAATGTTTTTCCGGTTAATCGAAATACCTCTAAAGCTCTTTGAATTCGTTGTGAGTCGTTAGGGTGAATACGATTAGCGGTCTTTGGGTCAATTTTAGACAATCGAAGATGCAAATTTTCCCAGCCGAAGCGTTGAGCTTCTTCATCAATCTGACGTCGAATAACAGGTTCCGCCTCTGGTAGTTGGGCCATGCCGTTAAGCAGGGAATAAAAATACAACATCGTTCCGCCAACCAGTAAAGGTATTTTTCCCCTGTCAGTTATTTCAAACATTAGCGCAAGTGCACGGGTACAAAATTGTCCAGTGGAAAATACGTCAACTGGATCTAAGATATCGATTAAATGATGAGAGATTCCAGCCCTATCGGCCAGACTTGGCTTCGCTGTCCCAATATCCATGCCACGATAAACCATCGCTGAATCAACGCTGATGATCTCACAATTATGTTGTTGTGCCAGCTCAATGGCAATTTGGGTTTTCCCCGAAGCTGTTGGGCCCATTAACAAAATTGCTGGTGGGAAGGTGGCGGGCACTTTCTATTTATTTGAGAGTTTTGATTATTCTAATCTCGGACAGCCGTATTGTGCCCTATCAGGGTAGTATCGCTTCGTTCAAAGCGAGTCCCACAAAATGCGGCTGCTGGATTGTTGTTCTTAAAACAGGCCGGCCATTTTTCGGGCAACGCCTTGCATTGGTGTATTTGGTCGGCCGCGGTAGTAGCATGATAGCGGAGTGTTAGCAATAGAACGCTTACTGGCCCCGAAGGAAGAGCTTGTCGAGTTCGTCTTTAGAGAGTTCTACCCATGTTGGTCGTCCATGACAGCATTGGCCACTATAGGGCGTGGTTTCCATATCACGTAATAACGCATTCATTTCATCGAGATTCAATTTTCGTCCGGCTCGTACCGAGTTGTGGCATGCCATTTTGGAAAAAATTTGATTGACCTTTTCTTCGAGTTGATTAGTGTTTTCGAACTCAAGGAGGTCGGCAATCAAATCACGAATTAGCTCCTCTGGATTGGCGTTAGTCAGCATCGAGGGTAGGGATCTTATCACCAGGGATTCTGCTCCGATCCTGTCGATTTCGATCCCAAGTTTATGGAACCTTTGTTTTTCCGTTTCCACCAAATCGGCCTCCCTTGTACTGACGTCAAGGCGAACAGGCAGTAATAGCGGCTGAACAGGCATATTGTCCGATTCGTGTTGTTGTTTAAGTTTTTCGTAGATTACACGTTCGTGGGCGGCATGGGCATCGACCAGTATCATTCCATTTTTTGACTCTGCCACAATATAAATATTATGGAGATGCACCATTGCATTGCCCATCGGAAGTATTTCAGCTCCATTGCTGACTTTTTGAGTGGAGACTTCGTTTTGTAATCCTCCAATTTCCCCTTGTAAGGTGGAATAATTTTTGATTTCTTCCTGAACCGAAAAGGGGATCGTAGACTGGGTGAACGGACGGTTAGAGTTTGTTGGATGGATGGGCCAGGGTGGGGGATTTTGCTCGATCGGGTATCGCGTATCCATCGAATTTTCAGTTCCAGGGCGCACCGAGGCGAGTGAACGTTGTAAAGCCTTGAAAAGGAAATCATGAATTAGCCGGTTTTCCCGAAACCTTACTTCCAATTTAGCCGGGTGGGCGTTGACATCGACTAAACTCGGATCGAGTTCCAGATAGAGGATATAAACTGGATGCCTTCCGTGGAAAAGCAAATCCTGGTAGGCTTGCCGTATAGCGTGGGTTACCAATTTGTCCCGCACCAAACGTCTGTTAACATAAAAGTATTGCATATCGGATTGACTGCGGGAAAAAGTCGGCAGTCCAACCCAGCCGTGGAGACGTAGTCCAGACGATTCAAAGTCAACCAATAGTGCTTGGTCGAGAAACGCTCGCCCGAATAACATACTGATACGTGTTTCTTGTTCCAACCCCGTTTTTGCGGGTTTCAATTTGAATATCTCTCGGTGATTATGACGAAGTGCGAAGGCAACTTCAAACCGGCTTAATACCAGCCTCTTGACAACTAAATCGATGTGTTCAAATTCGGTCCGTTCGGCACGAAGGAATTTACGCCGAGCTGGAATGTTATAAAATAAATCACTAACTTCTACGCTTGTCCCCTCTGGATGGGAGGCAGGTTCAGGATCAAAACACGTTTCTGTTCCGTCTACCGTAATTCGCCAGGCACATTGATCCTCAACCGTTTTCGAGGTGAGAGACAATCGTGCTACCGAGCTGATGCTAGGTAGTGCTTCACCACGAAAGCCCATAGTGTCCACATGCACAAGGTCGTCAAGGGAAAAGATTTTACTAGTGGCGTGCCGGGATAGTGCGTATTTTAAATCTTCTTTTTGAATGCCAGAGCCATCGTCCCTAACTCGGATGAGACGTATGCCGCCTTTTTCAGTATCGATCTCGATCGAGGACGCGTTTGCATCTAGACTATTTTCAATCAATTCTTTGACTACCGAAGCAGGCCGTTCAACGACTTCACCGGCGGCAATCTGGTTAACAAGCTGGGGAGGTAATGGTTTAATGCGCATTAGATGCGATGGATTGACTAACCGTTTCAAGGACGGCTAATTGTATCTGATTTGTGACACTTTTTCTGTCCCTAAGGGAGTGAATCGAGGACAGATTTCTAATGATAAGGGTTTGTTAACCTACGAACAACCAGCTCTAAATCAACCTAACTCAATTTAAGGTCGGATTTACATGAATTGATAGTTCTTTAACTTCCCGTCGGAATCGTCAATACTTGACCAATGCGAATCCGAGTGTTTGACAAGGAATTTGCTGTCCGTAATCTTCTCATACTAACACCGTACTCTTCAGCAATTCCTGAAAGTGTTTCACCGCGAGTGATAACGTGTTTTTTCATCGCTAAGCGGGTTCCTGGCGGTGCATTATAGATGAAATATTCACGGATTCCCTTAAAAATTGCCGCCGCTAGCCGTTTTTGGTGGCGTTTATTTCTTAAGTTTTTCTCTTCAGAAGGGTTAGAGATAAACGCTGTTTCAACTAGAATTGATGGAATGTCAGGTGACTTTAATACAACGAATCGCGCTTTTTGGACGCGTTGCTTATGCATGTGGCCTAATTTATTAAGGTTCTTGACGACGTGTGCAGCAGCTTCATGACTGGCTTCTAATGTTGCTGTTTGAGAGAGTTCGAGCAATACTTTGGCCAAAACATTGTCTTTCTCACGCAGACTTATTCCGCCAACCAGATCGGCTGCATTTTCCCTTGCTGCTAACCATTTCGCAGCTTCACTTGATGCACCCCGCGCGGACAGTGTGTAAACGGTTGCACCACGAACCCTGCGATTTTTAAACGCATCTGCGTGTATCGATACGAATAAATCCGCTTTTGCTTCACGGGCCTTTTCAATTCGACGACGCAACCCAAGATAGTAATCACCTGTTCGGGTCATCTGCGGGCGCATACCTGGTTCGAGTTTTATGAGGTGGGCCAAGTGTTTTGATATGGCCAAAACAACATCTTTTTCCTTTGTTCCCCGAGCACCCCGCGCTCCGGGATCCTCTCCTCCATGGCCAGCATCAATACTAATGACTAAGTCACGAACTGTTAGGTGATCAACATCAAGCTTTTTCTTGGGCCGCTTAGTCGTGCTTTCATGTGTATTGTGTGTAGTTAAATCAACGACCAAGCGGTGGCCATACTGGTCATTGGGTTTCAGTTGAAAACTCTGTGGTTTAACGGCGGTTTTAAGGTCGACAACAACACGCAGATCAATCTTATTTCGCGGGGCGCTACGAACTCTTTGGAATACCAAATGGTCTTTTGGAAGCTGAGGGAGTTTTGTGTTTAGTGTTGTGTTTGAAAGGTCAATTACCAGCCTTGGCGGGTTGTCAAGGGTAAAAATCCGGTGTGATTGTGGACTCGTGACGTCAAAAACTAAGCGGGTTCGCTCGGGTGCATTCCAAATCCGTAAAGATTCGAGCTGAGACGGTTGTGCCCAAACGGGTATGTTCCAAAGAACCAACAACCCTAACCATAAACTTTTCGTTTTTCCCCACATTTTGCAAAATTTCCTCTACCACTTTCTAGAAATAACCCCATGAGAGATAAACTGCAAGCACTTTTTTAACTTCTATCGATATATCATTGTTTGTAAAGCAGTTGTTAATTTTAACCGTCCTTCAATCTGTTTACCTTCGTCCGTAAGTGAAGCAACAGTTAAATTCCGCCGATGGTCTTGATGGTTGAGTGTGCATCGTAAATCTGGTCGGGGGAAAAATTCTTCAGCTAATTTTGGCCACTCGATAAAAAATATGACATTATCCCGTAAATAATCGCGAATTCCCATCCATTCTAATTCTTCGGGGTCCACAAGTCGATATAGGTCAAAGTGGAGAATACGGGTGTTTTTCAGACGATACTCTTCCACTAGTGTATAAGTCGGGCTCTTGACAATGCCGTGGTAACCCGCAGCACGTAAAAATCCTCGTACCATAGTGGTTTTGCCTGCCCCTAAATCGCCTACTAGAAAAACCACACTATTTCGATGGATACTTTCGAACAACCCTGCTCCCACGGCCATCGTTTCGGTTTCGTCTTTTAGGTCTATTTTCATCGATTTACCAGCCTACGCAAGTGCACCATCAAGTCTCCTGCGAGCAGACCCCGTTCCCCAGCTTCTGCAGCAAGATCAGCTGCCGCACTATGAATAACAGTCCCAAAGCGCGCGGCATCACCTAAAGTTAATTGCTGTGCTAGCAATCCGGAAATGACACCTGTAAGAACATCACCCATTCCACCTGTCGCCATTCCAGGATTACCCAGTGGGCAAATCCCAGGTACACTTCCTTTTTCGAATATAATCGATCCGCTTCCCTTTAAAATGCAAATCCCACCGTATTGTTTTTGAATCGCTGTGGCGGTGGCAATGCGGTCCCTTTGTACTTCTTCTACGGAAATCTCCAATAAACGAGCGGCTTCTCCAGGGTGCGGAGTAAGTATCCAATTTTCCCGAAAACTGTGTTGATTAGCTAATAAATTAAGTGCATCTGCATCAATCACTACAGGTAGTTCTAGTTTAAGTGCGGTATTTAACATTTCCCGTCCCCAAGCGGATTGCCCTAAACCCGGTCCAATTGCTATTACTGTTGCCCGTCGGGATAGTTCGAGCAAATTTTCACTGTTTTCGACTCCATGACACATTATTTCGGGTCGGGTGAAATTCATCATACTTGCGTGTGATTGTCTAGTTGCGATACTCACCAATCCGGATCCAACTCGCATAGCGGCTTCCCCAGCAAGCCTGGCCGCTCCCAAGTATCCTTTTTCACCCCCTATCACCAAGACATGACCAAAGCTACCCTTGTGGGCATTTTGGCGTCGCGGTGGCAAAATAGCGCTATTAAGCGTAATCAATTCTGCAGAGGGTTCTATGCTTTGTTGAACCTCGATGGGGACGCCCAAGGTGGTGTAGCTGATGTCGCCACAAAATTCTTTTCCGAAACCGGTAAAAAGGCCTTGTTTTAGGCCAATGAAGGTTATTGTATGGTCTGCTTTCACAGTATTTCCCATGGGGAAACCGGTATCGGCATTCAGGCCGGAGGGAATATCTAAGGATAACACTGGGCCATTGAATTGGTTGACAATTTTTATAGCATCGGCATATCGACCCGATACTTCCCGGTCCAGGCCAGTTCCGAGTAATGCATCGACAATAAATCCATCTTCAGGGCACCATTTTGAAGTAAAAGTCTCTACGGTACCGCCTGCAGTTTGGAATGATTGGTATGCCAGTCTTGCATCACCTTGTAGACGTTCGGGAGGGGCTAAGGTCAGTACCTTGACAGTCAATTTGGCTTCCAAGGCTAATTTTGCAACTATGTATCCATCTCCGCCATTGTTTCCGGAACCGGTTAAAATGGTGATGTGGGCAAGCTTCGGCCATAGTTGCTGTATGACCTTAAATGATGCTGCTCCTGCATTTTGCATCAATTCTAAGCCGGGAATCCCCAACGTATTAATGGCGTAGTCATCCATTGCACGCACCTGTTCCGCGCGATGGAGGATTTTGGGCAGTCTATCAATTAATGCGCTATTGAAAGCCATCTGTCATTTTCAAAATATACCAACATAGGTTGAATAATACGATAAAATACATTCCCATCGAAACCGCCGGATATGAATTATTATGTTTATTGCAATTATCCTACACATTCTTAGCGCAGTGGTCTGGGTTGGTGGAATGTTTTTTGCTTATATGGCTCTGCGGCCAGTCGCTCTTGTGTTACTTGAGCCGCCACTTCGATTGCGACTTTGGACACAGGTGTTTCAGCGGTTTTTCCCGTGGGTTTGGCTATCTATTCTGCTATTGCTAGGGAGCGGGTATTGGATGATTTTTGCAATATTGGGGGGTATGGCATTCGCGGGGATTCATGTGCACATTATGAATGGTATCGCCTTAGTTATGATTTGTTTGTTCATCTATTTGAATATTGGTCCCTACAGAAAGCTTCAAGTAGCTGTGGTGACTGAAAAGTGGAGTGATGGTGGAATAAACCTAGGAAAAATTCGACGGATTGTTGGTATCAATCTTTGTCTTGGGCTGATTAATGTGGTTGTTGGCGCTGGAGGGCGTTTTATAAGTTGA
>CAZZET010000046.1:0-25575 GCA_964653275.1 uncultured Methylococcales bacterium | reverse complement strand
GCTTAATACGCGGCCAGGATGGTTTGGAAGTGTATATGATGTGCGAAATACCTAATAATATTCTCCAGATCGATGTATTTTGCAAATTATTCGACGGTATATCGATCGGCTCGAACGATCTGACACAGCTTGTTTTGGGGGTAGACCGAGATTCCGAAAAAGTAGCCTTTGACTTCGATGAACGTGACCCAGGCGTTATGGAAATGATTCGTTTGGCAATTGATGGTGCACGCCGCAATCACCGGCATTGCGGAATTTGTGGCCAAGCGCCATCCGACTACCCCGAAATAGCAGAATTTTTGGTACGTCAAGGCATCGAATCGATAAGTCTTAGTCCAGATGCCGTGCTTTCGACTACAAAACAAGTTTTGCAAATCGAAGCCGACCTCAATCGCCAAAGTAGCTGCACCGCTTAATTTATGCAAAATGCCTAAAATCCTGACCACTTCTTTTTAATCATACTTCAGCCTGATTCCGTGACTTCGTTGCGGCATAGAAAAAAGAATCTTGATTCCAGATTCTTGTTGAGCCAACAATATGTAATCGAATAATTTCGCAGCAGCTTATTATATTGACAATCCGATATGAAAAAACCACGCAAAATCATACTCATTCTGATTGCCATCGCGGTTCTCGTACTTGTGGGTTGGTATCTCAATCCCGGTTCGAAGACGGATGAAAACCAATTGGCTCTATTTGGCAATATCGATATTCGCCAAATTTCATTGAGTTTTCATGACCCGGAACATATTGCCGAAATGAAGGTAAAAGAAGGCGATCAAGTTGAAAAAGGCCAGTTACTGGCAATTCAGGATCTAGATCGCTTCCAGTACGCGATTGAAAGCGCTGAAGCCAAAACCGAAGCGCAGCGGCAAGTTGTTACCCGGCTGGTCACAGGGTCACGTCCTGAAGACATTCGTAAAGCAAAAGCCGATGTTAAATCGGTTGAAGCAGCCGTGACATTTGCGAAAAAAGAACTGGAACGCATGCAAAACCTAGTGAAAAAGAGGCTAACCTCCAAAGAATCTGTTGATCGCGCCCGCTCTGAATATGTGGCTGCCCGGGAAAAAATGTACGCATTAAAAGAACAACAGGAGCTTGTGGTGATCGGTCCGCGCCAAGAAGATATCGCGGAAGCGAAAGCCTTGTTAAAAGCCAATGAAAGCGACCTTAAACTGGCTAAAAAAGTCTGGAGGGACGGCCATCTTTATGCGCCAGAGAAGGGTATTATTCAGGACCGTATTCTGGAACCAGGCGATATGGCGGATAGTCGCACTCCCGTTTACACCCTGGCACTTATCGATCCGGTATGGGCTAGAGTTTATGTGCCTGAAAAGCAACTAGGCAAGTTGAAATACGGACTGTCGGCACAGATTTCAACGGACAGTTACCCGGGAAAAATTTATAATGGCTGGGTCGGTTTTATTTCACCAACGGCGGAGTTTACGCCAAAAACGGTAGAAACACGGGAACTCCGTACCAACTTGGTCTATCAGGTCCGTGTTTTTGCGTGTAATCCACAAAATGAATTACGGCTCGGCATGCCGGTAACCGTCAATATCCCTCTCCCATTGAATAGCGATAATACAATTAAGCAACCTTGTGCGGACTAAGTTATGACAGGTTCAGATGGGCTCAAGGACGTCAATGCACTGGAATTACATAATGTCCGCAAACATTTTACGGTTGGACAACGTATTGTTAATGCGCTGCAAAATGTGTCGCTGATCGTGCCCAAAGGGGCTGTTGTTGGTCTGGTTGGACCCGATGGTGCGGGCAAAACCACCCTGTTACGACTGGCCGCGGGTTTATTGCTTCCTGATTCAGGTACTGTCACCGTATTTGGCAATGACAGCGAACAACAGGTCACGCAAATTCATGAACTGATCGGATATATGCCACAGCGTTTCGGCTTGTACGAGGATCTCAGCGTCGGTGAAAACCTGAATCTTTATGCCGATTTGCATAGTGTTGATTTCGCGGAACGACAACAGCGTTTTAGGAAATTAACCCGTATGACCGGCCTGGCGCCTTTTACCCAGCGACTGGCCGGTCGTCTGTCCGGCGGAATGAAACAGAAACTTGGGCTCGCCTGTACGCTGCTCAGTCAGCCGAAACTGTTGTTGCTGGACGAACCGAGTGTGGGCGTTGATCCGGTTTCAAGACGGGAGCTGTGGTCCATTATCGACCATCAGGTCAAAACTAGTGGCATGACCGTGGTATTGAGTACTGCTTACCTGGATGAAGCCGAACGCTGTACCGAAGTAACATTACTTGATGAAGGTGAATTGTTTGATCATAACAGTCCGGACTTTTTCAAAAACAAAATGTGGGGACGCAGTTTTCTGGCAACCTGTTTCGATCTTTCCAACCGCGCATTGCAAAGCAGTCTGACCGGCCAGCCCGGGTTTATCGATGCTGTTATCCAGGGAGATAAAGTTCGTGTTATCGGTGATCGAGTAAATCTGCCTGATACGGCGTTATTAATATCCGATAACGATAAACTCAACATTACCGCGACCGAACCTCGTCTGGAAGATGCTTTCATTGCCTTATTAAAAAAACGCCGCGGACTAGCATCATCTCGGCGAACAAATCCTGCGATTGAAACCTCTACCCCCGCTACAGACGAAGAGATCATTCGCGTTGATGGCGTCGATCGCTGGTTCGGTGATTTTCAGGCGGTCAAAAAACTGCATTTTACCGTCAAGCAAGGCGAAATTTTCGGCCTGTTGGGCGCCAACGGTGCGGGTAAAACGACCACTTTCAGGATGCTATGCGGGTTATTACCGGCCAGCAATGGCCAATTGCATGTTGCTGGTGTTGATTTGCGCACGGCAGCTGCGAAGGCCCGCGCGCGAATCGGCTATATGTCACAAAAATTCTCACTGTACTCGATTTTGAGCGTGAATCAGAATCTAGCGTTTTTCAGCAGTGTCTATGGCTTGCGGAATAGCCACCGCAAACAGCGCATACAATGGGCGTTACAGCAATTCGAGCTGGAAGCGGAACAGGACACCATGAGTGGCGATTTACCGCTGGGTTATAAACAGCGATTGGCATTGGCCTGTGCTTTAATGCATGAGCCGGAAATTCTGTTTCTCGATGAACCAACTTCGGGCGTGGACCCTATAGCCAGACGGGAATTCTGGAACCGCACCAATCAGCTTGCGGCGAGTGGCGTCACCGTCCTGGTGACCACGCATTTTATGGAGGAAGCTGAAAATTGCGACCGTCTGGTGATTATGATGGAAGGCGATATTTTAACCGCGGGTACGCCGGCTGAGGTCAAACAACAAGTCCATTCGGCGGAATTGCCCGAGCCTACGATGGAAGAGGCCTTTATCCGACTAATCGAGGCAAAGCAGTCATGATAAACAAACGTATGCGCCTTAAAGGACTGGTGGTGAAAGAGTTTCTGCAAATATGGCGCGATCCCAGCAGTCTGGCTATTGCGTTCGTTTTGCCGGTTTTTCTGTTGTTATTGTTCGGTTACGGCGTATCGCTGGATGCCAAACATGTCCCGGTGGGTTGGGTGGTCGATAAAATAAACCCCGAAACAACAAGTTTTACGGCCGCTTTTGAGCAATCCGAGTATTTTCAACCCCAACATTATTCCGATATGGCGACAGCCAAAAAGGCAATGCAGATCAGAAAAATCAATGCCATTATTCGCCTGCGGGAAGATTTCAGCCGCGAGTTGTTTAAACAAAACTCACCTGCCATTCAGGTTATTGTCGATGGTGTGGATGCGAATACCGCGAGATTAATTTCCGGATATATCCAAGGTGTCTGGAATGAATGGCTGACGCATCTGGCGGGAATACGTGGTATATCCTTATCCAAACCGATCATAGCCGAGCAGAGGATCTGGTATAACAACGCGATTCTCAGCAAGGATTTTCTGGTGCCGGGGTTGATAGCGGTGGTTATGACCTTAATCGGAGCATTGTTGACGGCAATGATCATGGCGCGGGAATGGGAGCGCGGCACCTTGGAAGCCGTGATGGCAACCCCGGTGACTTTAGCCGAAGTGATGTTGGGTAAATTGATACCCTATTATCTGCTCGGTATGGGCGGCATGTTGCTCTCCATTGCTATGGCAGTATTTCTGTTCGACGTGCCGTTACGGGGTTCCTTCTGGGTATTGCTGCTGACCGGCACGTTATTTTTGCTGGTGGCACTGGGTATGGGACTGTTGATTTCCATTGTCTCGAAAAACCAGTTCGTAGCTGGTCAGATCGCCATCATCGTGACTTTTCTGCCAGCCTTTATATTATCAGGCTTCATTTTTGATATTGGCAGTATGCCGACGGCGGCACAGTTGTTTACTTATCTAGTGGGCGCTCGTTATTTTGTTGCGATTTTGCAAACGGTGTTTCTTGCCGGCAATATCTGGGCTGTTATTTTGCCCAATGCAGTGGCATTGTTATTGATGGGCGCTATATTTCTTACCCTGGCTGTCAGAAAGGCTCCGAAGCGACTGGAGTAAACCATGATATTGGCATTAATTATCAAGGAATTTCTAGCTTTGGTGAAAGACAAGAAAAGTCGTTTTGTGCTAATAGGTCCACCGATCATTCAGTTATTCGTATTTGGCTACGCCGCAACTTTCGATCTGAATCATATTCCTATTGCGATTTATAACGAAGATAGAGGTATTGCTTCCAGGGATTTAATCGCCCGCTTTACCGCCTCGCCAGCCTTTAGCGAGACTTTGACAATTACTCATCAAGAACAGATTACTCCGGCCCTTGATGAAAAAAAAGTTCTGGCGGTTCTGCATATCGGACAACATTTCAGCCGAGATCTGTCGCTTGGTCAACAATCGGCCATGGTACAGATTTTAATCGATGGTCGTGATTCCAATACTGCATTAATAGCCTTGAATTACATGCAAAGCATACTGGCGGCGTTTAATCTGGAGTGGGCCGTACAACATCATCTAACCTTGCCTCCTGCTCAATTGAAAATCAGAGCTTGGTTTAACCCCAACCTTGAAAGTCGCTGGTTTATTGTGACCGGCATTGTTGGTTTATTGACCTTGGTCGTCACGATCATCGTTACAGCGTTGTCTATTGCCCGTGAACGCGAACAGGGAACTTTCGATCAACTGCTGGTGACCCCGCTCACACCTTTGCAAATATTAGTGGGTAAAGCGGTACCGGGATTGATTATCGGAGTTCTTGAAGCCTCATTTATCATTTTTATGGCGGTTATCTGGTTTAAAATACCAATGGTCGGCAGCCTAACGGCATTGTATTTGGGCGTGGTATTGTTTGTGTTTGCGGTTATCGGCGTTGGACTGATGATTTCATCGTTGGCGATCACGCAACAACAAGGGCTATTGGGGGCGTTTCTTTTCATCGTTCCAGCTATTATTCTATCCGGCTTTGCGACACCTATTGCCAATATGCCGCCGTTAGTTCAGTATTTTACCCTGATCAATCCATTGCGTTATTTTCTCGTTATTGTGCGAGGTGTTTTTCTTGAGGGTTTACCAGCTGAGGTATTGTTTGCACAGTACTGGCCGTTGGCGATCATTGGCATCGTGACTTTGAGTTGTGCTTCCTGGTTATTCAGGCGGCGGATGTATTGATCATCGAAAATGAAAAAAATACACTAATAATCAGCGTTTCTTTAAGAATAAAACTCCATGGAATATTCAACCTCGTCAGCGAATAATAAAAAGCTCACCCTCAAGGAAGTCATAGCCATGGGCATCGGTGGCATGGTGGGTGGCGGTATCTTTTCTGTACTGGGCCTTGCCATTGCACAGGCGGGAAACGCAGCACCGATCGCCTTTGCAGTGGGGGGTTGCATTGCCCTATTGACAGGGCTGTCCTATGCGAAGCTTGGACTTGTTTTTCAATCCAGTGGCGGCAGCTTTACCTTTATGGAGCACGCGTTTACCAATCGTAACATTGCCGCCATGGGTGGCTGGTTTCTGTTGGTGGGCTATGTCGGTACGATGTCCCTTTATGCTTATACGTTTGGTGTCTACGGCAGTGCTATGCTGGGTAATGATGGTGCGAATCCGGCCATGCATCACCTGCTGCAGACAATGATTTTGCTTACTTTTCTCGGCATTAATCTGTATGGTATCAAGGCCAGTGGCACCAGCGAACTCTTGATTGTGATCGTCAAGGTAATCATTTTATTTCTGTTCGCAGCGATCGGCTTGTTTTATGTCAAAGCCGATCATTTGTTGCCAGTATTTAACCAGGGTTATACCGGCGTCATCCTAGGGGCAGCACTTATTTTCGTCGCCTACGAAGGTTTTGAACTGATACCCAATGCCATTAATGAAATGGAAAATCCGCAGCGTAATCTGAAACCGGCGATTATCTGGTCGATCTCGATTACTATTGCGATCTATGTGCTGGTATCCATTGTCGCGGTAGGCAATCTGCTGCCGGAAGAAATCAACCAATATAAAGAATATGCATTGGCCATCGCCGCCAAACCTTTCCTGGGTGCGGCCGGTTTTCAGTTGATCGGCTTGGCAGCATTGTTTTCCACTGCCTCGGCAATCAACGCCACGATGTTTGGTACTGCTCGTCTGGGTATGATAATGGCATCTGAGAAAGCTTTACCCCCAGTATTCGGTTTCAGAAGCAAGCCAAACAATATTCCCTGGGTCAGCCTCGTCGCCATCACGACCGCTACATTGATTTTTATCAACCTGGCAAACTTGGCTATTATTTCTTCATTTGCAAGTTCGACCTTCCTGCTGATATTTGCACTGATCAATTTATCCGCCTGGCGTCTACGAAACAGGCTCTCCGGGAACGGTAGCTTACCGCTCATTGGGCTTATATTGTCACTTGCCTCCTGGCTGGCGCTCATTGTTTACCTCTGGGAAACCAACAGCGGGAATTTACTTTGGATAGGTGCAACCTACTTGGCTGTTATTGTCGCGGAACTGGCGGTTTGCCGCCGTTGCCTGTTTCGTAAACAGATTTAAGAATCGACCGCATGGAAACCCTAAAAGTGACTCTTGGCAAGGAGTAACTCGGCCTCAAAAAGCCACCGCTGAAATTGGCTATTATTCAGGTGTGCTGCAAGCGCGTAACGCAATCACTCGACCGTCTGTTCCCGACCGGCTCAACAGTACACGTGCTGCCGAATAAAACGATCATATGTTGCACACCATGACAATTCTTTCTGCGGTATTAGAGTATAAAACCGCATAACATCGAGAGATCGGTGCGCCTGAAATTCAGCATTTTAGTCGGCTGAGGTGAATTCATCGGCTCGACCCTTGATTCGCAAATTCTATCCTTCACTTCCAGAAAGAAACCCTCCCGATGATTCATCGACTGAATAAAAATGCAGCGTTTCCGAATGGGCACTAATCAATTGATCGATGTCAAATTCTAGTCTGGCCGATAGTGATAAGCTGGTTATTATAGATGGGGAAACCAATGTAAACTTATCTTTCATTCAGATCGACGGAAATAAATTTTCTACCGGTTTTCCAACAATGACTTCCAAAATGGATAAACACGCCTCCTCGATCCATGTTTCTAGCTAATAACATCGTGAATTGTATGACCTGCATAAGCACAGCTAGACTAAACGGCTCGACCAGCCCTGCAACCGGCGAGAAACAGTCCGACGCTGGGTAAATGAGCGCTGGACTAGTCCGACTATTCAAAAGAACATATCATGATTAAACCGCACTTCTCCATCACCAAGGTGCCTCTAACCAAAGACGAACTGCGTCGGATCGACGCTTGGTGGAGAGCCGCAAATTATCTATCGATTGGTCAGATCTATTTGTTGGAGAACCCGCTACTCAAACAACCATTAGCGCTCGAACACATCAAACCTCGGCTGCTCGGCCACTGGGGCACGACGCCCGGATTGAACCTAATCTATGCTCATCTTAACCGCATAATACAGTCACGAAATCTAAGTATGATCACTGTCACCGGACCCGGGCATGGCGCGCCAGGCATCATCGCTAACACTTATCTGGAGGGTAGCTATACCGACTTGTATCCCAACATCACCCAAAATGAAGAGGGCATGCGAAAACTGTTCCGCCAGTTCTCCTTCCCCGGCGGTGTTCCCAGCCACACCGCGCCTGAAACACCGGGTTCAATTCACGAAGGCGGTGAGCTGGGCTATTCGCTAAGTCATGCCTACGGCGCGGCCTTTGATAATCCGGGTCTTATCGTCACCTGCGTTGTCGGCGACGGCGAGGCGGAAACCGGTCCCGCCGCCACAGCCTGGCATTCCAACAAGTTCATTGACCCCAAACGTGACGGCGCCGTGCTGCCTATCCTGCACCTGAACGGCTACAAAATTGCTAACCCGACAGTGCTGGCCCGCATCAGCCAGGACGAATTACTCGATCTGTTCCGAGGTTACGGCTATACACCCTATCTGATTGAAGGATGCGATCCGCCCGCCGTCCATCAAGCCATGTCCGCGACACTTGACCAAGCCATAGATGACATTCATTCTATTCAGGAAACAGCACGCTCGTCAGGTGTATATCCACGCCCACGCTGGCCAATGATCATTCTACGAACCCCCAAAGGCTGGACCTGCCCGAAAGAAATCGACGGCCTCAAGGTCGAGGACTACTGGCGCGCTCATCAGGTACCATTTGCCCAACTGGCGGAGAAGCCGGAACACATACGCATCCTGGAACAGTGGATGAAAAGCTATCGGCCCGACACTCTGTTCGGCAATGATGGCAGACTGCTGCCGAAAGTAGCCGCTCTCGCACCTCAGGCCGGACAGCGCATGGGCAGTAACCCCCACGCCAATGGCGGCCTGTTGTTGCGCGATCTGAAATTACCTGACTATCACGATTACGCCGTCGATGTACCCGCCCCAGGCGGCGTAACCAGTGAGGCTACGCGGCGTATGGGTGATTACCTGCGTGATATCATGACATTGAACAATGAGCAGCAGAATTTCCGTGTCATGGGGCCAGACGAAACCGTCTCCAACCGGTTGGGCGCCCTGCTGGACGTCACCAACCGGACCTGGAACGCCGAAATCTACAACGACGATGATCACCTCGCACCGGATGGCCGGGTCATGGAGATCCTGTCCGAACACACCTGCCAAGGCTGGTTGGAGGGTTATTTGCTAACCGGTCGGCATGGTTGGTTCTCCTGTTATGAGGCATTCATCCATGTCGTCGATTCCATGTTCAACCAGCATGCCAAATGGCTTAAGGTCAGCAAGGAGATCCCTTGGCGACGGCCGATTGCCTCACTGAATATCTTGCTTACCTCGCACGTCTGGCGCCAGGATCACAACGGATTTTCACACCAGGATCCCGGCTTCATCGATCACGTCGTCAACAAGAAAGCCGACATCGTTCGTATCTTTCTACCGCCAGACGCCAATTCCACCCTTTGTGTCACCGAGCGCTGCCTGAACAGCCGCAACCTGGTAAACGTGATTGTCGCGGGCAAACAGCCGGAACCGCAATGGTTGGATATGGAGACCGCCATCAAGCATTGTCACGCCGGCATCGGGGTCTGGACCTGGGCCAGCAACGATCAGGATAGCGAACCCGATGTCGTCATGGCTTGCGCGGGCGACGTACCGACAATCGAAACCCTCGCTGCCATTAAAATTCTGCGTAAACACCTATCTAAATTGAGGGTCCGCGTAATCAACATCGTCGACCTGATGACGCTGCAGCCCAAGGAAGCACACCCAAACGGTTTGAGCGATCGAGACTTCGATACGTTGTTCACAACCAATAAACCGGTTGTTTTCGCCTTTCACGGTTATCCCTGGCTGATCCACCGTCTTACGTATCGACGCAACAATCACGATGGTTTGCACGTGCGCGGTTACAAGGAAGAAGGGACTACCACGACTCCGTTTGATATGGCGGTACTCAATGAACTGGACCGCTTTCACCTGGTCTGTGACGTGATCGATCGGGTCGACGGTCTGGGTTCACAGGGTACCTACCTTAAACAACGGATGCGTGACAAGCTGATTGAGCACAAACAATACATTACCGAACGTGGCGAAGATATGCCGGAGATTCGTGACTGGCACTGGCAATAAATCCATAAGGAGATACCTCATGCAATATACAGTAGAACTTGAAACCACAATCAACGATATGGTGCAAAAGGGCCGTGGCATACTCGCGGCAGACGAAAGTTTGCCCACCATCGCCAAGCGCTTCAAAGCGATCAATGTCGAATCCACCGAGGAAAACCGACGCGCTTGGCGCAGCCTGCTGGTGACCACGCCCGGGTTGGGTGAATACATCAGCGATATTATCCTGTTCGAGGAAACCCTGGGCCACAAAACCGATGCAGGACAATCAATACCCGAGGCTGCTCGAAGGCAAAAGATCGTCCCCGGTATCAAGGTCGACAAGGGCAAGATTCCGCTGGCGCTGTCCCCAGGTGACTTGATCACCCAGGGTCTGGATGGCTTGGCCGAACGTTTGCAAACTTATAAAACACAAGATGCACGCTTCGCCAAATGGCGGGAGGTCTATCAGATAGATAAAAATACTCCGACTCAATACGGCATCGAAGCCAACGCCGAGGTACTGGCCCGCTATGCAGCCGTTTGTCAGGCCGAAGGGCTGGTGCCGATTGTGGAGCCGGAAGTTCTAATGGACGGCGACCATGATATCGATCGCCACGGCGCGGTCACCGAAGCGGTGCTGCATGCCGTGTTTCACGCCTTGCACCGACATCACGTCGTACTCGAGCTAATGCTCCTGAAACCCAATATGGTGCTGCCCGGCAAGGACTACCGCCGTGCCGAACCGGAAGAAGTCGCCACGGCGACACTCAAGGTAATTAAACGTACCGTACCGGTGGCCGTACCCAGCATCAATTTTCTGTCCGGCGGCCAGGGTCCTGAGGAAGCCACGGTCAATCTCAATACTATCAACCAGCTGGGCTGCGATGCACCCTGGCGATTAAGCATTTCCTATGGCCGCGCCCTGCAGCAGACCGGATGGCAGGTGTGGATGGGCAAAGCGGAAAATGTACCCGCCGCACAACAGGCGCTCCTCAAACGGGCGCATCTCAATCACCTGGCCATGCTTGGTGAATACCAACCCGAAATGGAAAACGAATAACAACATGCTTGCTGGTGTACTCTGTGAATCATAAGCGAACTAATCATTTGGTCACGAAGATATTGCTGGTCGGCGGACTTATTGCAGGTCTAATCTATTTATTCCATCCCGAAGCAGGACAATTCAGCGTTGTAATAAACGGTGAGCCCCTCTCAGATCCATTAGTTCGTTTTGCTGTTATTCCAACAATGCTTGCCGTTCTGTTTTTTACTGGTATTCTCATCGTGTTAACCTTTTTTGGTGTTGGGTTATTCGTGTTTCTGGGCGCATTGCTGTTTATGATGTTGGGAGTGTTTCTCGTCGCACCCTACGCCTGGCCGGTATTGGTGATTATTTTTCTAACGATTGCGTTAATATCTTTCGATAATACTAAAAGCCCCTAGTTATTGGCAGTGCATGAAAAAGCGTGAGGTTAATATGAAAAATGACGATCCGAAATTAGAAATAAACAAACCTTCCAATCAAAAATCCTGACAGAAACAGGGATTTAACCTATGGCAAAAGGCAACAGTTAACGTATCTGGGGATTCAGGGCGCTGAAGAAAAAAATTACAGTGACGAAAAATCTCGTCTCATTGATAGTGAAGTCAAAATGCTGGTCGAAGAAGGCTACCAGCGCGCTACCCAGATTCTTTCCGAAAAACGTAACCTGCTGGATAAACTTGCAGCATTGCTGGAGCAAAAGGAAGTATTAAGCGGTGATGAAATCGCCGCTGTTATCAAAGACGATAATTGAGCATCCCATTCTCAAATAACGTCTTCATTCTATTTAATAAATCGGATCGATAGGAAGTGACATGGCTCAATTAATAATACTTTTTATATGGAGGCTATCCAAAATAGAACATTTGGGGTATCCACTTTAATCCAATACTACACAACCTATTGGGTTAATTAGCATTGCGAGTGCGCTATATAGTGTAGTCGGTGGAGTTAAGTAGATAGCCCTGTAGAACATAAAGCGGAATTGCCGTTTCCGGCGCGACCGATATCGCCAGAGCAGTGGTCGATCTGATCCTGACGGCCACCGGCTTGTTTGGTATCACCTATGCCATTGAAGAAGCCCGTCGCATCTTTGAGCGGATGAACGCTTATGCCCTCTATCGCATCACGGAAACGATACGCAACACGCTGTTCATGGTTTTAGCGACACTCTTCCGTGGCTTTTATGATTCTAAGCAATTCAAGGTATGCAGCGCAATCATGTGTTCTTCATCTGTGGGTATGATCCAGACCGACGGAGATGTACCACGGCTAGAAATACAGACTTGATTCTGTTCATTGGCGACATTGTCCAGTTCTATCCCAAGCCAAGCGGCGTCCTCGCAGACGCGCTTGCGGATTTCATTCGAGTTCTCACCGATGCCTGCAGTGAAAATGAGGCCGTCCAACCCACCCAACGCCGCGGTCAATGATCCCAGTTCTTTGCCAACACGGTACACAAAGTAGTCAATGGCTTCCTTTGCTGCGGTCTGGTTGCTGCTTAATAGATCCCGAAGATCGTTACTGATGCCCGAAAGACCAAGCAGGCCGGATTTTTGGTAAAGCAGTTCTTCAACCGTGTCGGGTGCCATGCCGTGTTCTTGAATGAGATAAAGTAGGACTCCAGGGTCCAGACTGCCGCAACGAGTCCCCATCGGCAGACCATCCAGAGCGGAGAAACCCATCGTCGTATCGATGCTGCGACCGTTTTTAATCGCGCACATACTGGCGCCGCTGCCGAGGTGGGCAACCACAATTCGACCTGCGGCAAGGCTGGGTGCGATCTTTTTTAGTGTACGGGTGATGTACTCGTAGGAGATTCCATGAAAGCCGTAGCGGCGCACTCCGTTCTTGTAGAGTTCCTGCGGTAATCCAAAACAGTCAACGACTTTAGGGTGGCCGTTATGAAACGCTGTATCGAAGCAAGCTACTTGGGGGATTTTCGGATGAATCTGAGCCACGGCACGTATCGCCGTGAGATTGTGGGGCAGATGCAGTGGCATGAGAGGAACAATGGATTCCAGCGTTGCCAAGAGTGTGTCATCGATGATAGCCGGTTCGGACTTCTCTGGCCCGCCGTGAACGACCCGGTGGCCCACTGCTCGCAGAGAGACGCCGGATTGGTGCTTTCGCAGCCATTCCTGTAAGGTTTTCAATGCGTTGCCATGGCCATCGCCGTGTATTTTTGATTCCCAATTTCTATTCGTCAGTACAGTACCTTGCGCATCTTTAGCAGTAAAGTGCGGGTTGGTGCCGATACCTTCTATCCCACCCTTGAAAATCAGATTAAGCCGTTTCCCCTGAATTCCGAATACGGAGAACTTGAGGCTGGAAGAACCCACATTGATCACCAGAATCGTATAGGTCACTTGGTGGATCCGGAGCGAAGGGCATGGGCATGGAGAACCGCGACGCCGCATGAGGCCATGCGTGCACGCACATTATCGGCCCGGCTGGTCAAAATGATCGGTACCCGGGCACCCAGGACAATACCAGCGCCGTCGGCATGGTTCAGAAATGCAAGTTGTTTGACTAGAATGTTACCCGCTTCAAGGTCCGGCACGAGTAGAATGTCCGCATCGCCCGCCACATCGGAGACGATATGTTTTGTTTTAGCGGCTTGTTTGCTGATCGCGTTATCGAATGCCAATGGTCCATCCAGAAGAGCTCCGACAATTTGCCCTCGGTCTGCCATCTTGCATAACGCGGAGGCTTCCAGGGTTGAAGGAATTTTGGGGTTGACCGTTTCAATTGCAGATAGAATGGCTACTTTGGGCGTTTCAATACCGAGGGTATGCGCTAGTTCTATCGCGTTCTGACAGATGTCTTTCTTCGCCGCAACATCCGGAAAAATATTGACCGCCGCATCGGTGATCAGAAGCACTTTGGGGTAAGTCGGAACATCCATGACGAAGACATGACTGATACGCCGTTCGGTTCGAATCCCAGTGGTAGATGACACTATGGCATCCATGAATTCATCGGTGTGCAGGCTGCCTTTCATGAGCAAATCCGCCTCGCATTTGTGGATCAGTTCAACCGCTTTTTTGGCAGCTGCGTGGCTATGCTCGGTGTCAACAATCCGGTAAGCACCGATGTTGAGTTCGAATTCGTCTGCAACGCAATGGATTTTTTTCTCAGGCCCTACCAGAATCGGCACGATAAGGTCCGCTTCCGCCGCCTCTACAGCGCCGGTCAGAGAAACTCGATCACACGGATGCACCACCGCTGTAATGATTGGTTCTAAACTCTTGCACTGCGTCATGAGTTTCGCAAAGTCATCACTGGTCTTTACCATCACATCCGGCAGTTCAGAGCGTGGCCGGGTAACTTTTTCAATTGGCGCGATGACTTCGGCGGTACCGTCGGCGACCAGATCGTTATTTTGATTGACGGACCTGCAATTAAACAAAACGATATGATCGGTATCCCGTTTTTCTTTCACCTCGATCGTTAGCGTAACCGTATCACCGACAACGAGCGGGTGGTGGAATCGAAGACTTTGCGCTTTATAGAGGGTTCCGGCGCCCGGCAACTCATTGCCTAGCAGATTGGAAATCAATGTGCCGCTCCAGAGACTGTACCCGGTCACCGGGCCTTGGCCATTGCACAGGGCAAACCTCTCGTCCAAATGGGTTGGATTGAGATCTCCGGATATGGCGGCAAAAAGGTCAATATCCCTCTCACTCAAGGTTCGGACAAGTTGCACGGAATCGCCGAGACGAATCTCTTCATAGGTTTTATTGCTAATCGTATCGTCGGTCATCTAATGCCTCAAAGCGGTATGATTTGTGATCTATTGTTGCCGTCGCGTGCGGGCGACGCAGAGAATACGTAACCCGTTAATACAGAAGGTTGGGTTTAATCATCCACAACTGCCGCTGGCTTCAAATCAATATCGAGGAGTTTACAAACCTTCTTGACCGGCGAACTCTCCAGGTCGCATTCCGACGGATCTGTCATGAGGATATTCAGAACGACCTTTACCGCTTCAAGTCGGTCCTGTCGATTCGGCAGCATTTTCGTCACTGCTCTCAACGCCCGTTCTTCATTCAGGTGTAGCATCAGCCACTGCTCTCTGACCTGCAGACGAGTTTGCTCCGCGCTGAGTGTCGGCAGGCGGTGATGCTCTCGAAATGCCTTCTCGATGTATAATGACCGGCGTTCGATCACACGACGATCTTTCAGCGCGGCCAGCACCATACGCAGCACGGCTTCGGCAAAACCGCCCTGATCAATGCGTGACAGCAGCGTTTCTAGGTATTTCTTTTGCTTGTTATCGGGCACCGTTTCTTGGTCGCTCGCACGGTGTTCCCTGGTTGGAAAAATTGCGCCGAGGCCCAAAGGTCCATAGATTGCCTTGAAAAAATGCCGGTTGCTATTATCGCGGAAATCGCGCCAACCGTTGAGCCACTCGGTGATTTCCTGGGAAAAATCCTTTTCCAAGCCGAGAAAATAGTTCGTCTGGGATACCGGATGGCGATTTTGCCTGACCCTGTCTCCCATCAGTTGAATCGGCGCCATGAACGGGTTCAAATCGGAAAAAAGAACATGTTGCAGGCGCAGCGGATGGAGTTGTCGCAGCGCTTCGGCGCTCCAATCATTGGCCATTAACTTTACCCAAGGGCTAAGCCAGGTTTGGTAGAGCTGGTGGTTGATTTCCGAAACCGCGGCCATTGAACTGAAATATTCTTCGTCCTGTTGGGGATCGTCCAAAGCCCGAATATCATCGAGCTTTCGCGTCTCGAATTCCACCAGATAATCTTCAGATACAAAATTGTCGTATTTTGTATAATCGGTCTTTTTTGTCAGCTTCATTTCATATAACCCCGGCGGTAGTTCGTCGATAACTTCCAGGGTGCCAAACAATTCGGCATGTTCTTTTTTCGCTACCGTTCCAGACACGAATATTCCCAAATGACCGATACGTTCCTCCAGGATATAGACAATAACCTGGCCATTTCTGACAATCTCATCTTCGTGTGTATAGACATCGACAATCCAGTTGAGCGCCTGCTGTGGCGGGGTGATGTTATCGCCCCAGGAGGCAAAAATCACAATCGGCGATTGGATATTCTTTAAGTCAACGCGCTTGCCCGATTTGGTAACAATCTCACCGGTTTCCAGTTTATTACCAATGAACAACTCCGAAACAATATCCTCGATTTCCTTGGCGTTCATAAAAAAATACCCGCCCCACCATTTCTCGAAGGCCAGATAACGTTCTTCCTCGGTATCGATGTTGGCGTATAGATTATAGTGTTTACTCCACAGGGTATTGGCCGGATTCAGGTTCTCGAAATTGGCAACCAAATGCGCACCGTCGAATTTACCGTTGCCCAGATCGCTGGCCAGGTAGGCCAGCCATTTCCCACCCAGCAGGCCCCCGGCATAGCGCATGGGATTTTTACCGTCCGCACCCGCCCAGTAAGACAAAGGCGCACCATTCAGAACGACAGGCCCCATGATGTCCGGATGAATCGCAGCCAGCGCCGCAACCGCCCAACCGGCCTGGCAGTTGCCGATAACGACGGGTTTGCCGCGTGATTCGGGGTGGCGCTTGCTAATCTCTTGAATAAATAGCGCTTCGGTCTCCTCGACATCTTCCAAGGTTTGTCCCGGCACCGGCTCGGGAAAGAAGCTGATGAAATAGACTGTATGTCCCGCGCGCATCGCAACACCAACCTCGGAGTCGTCCTTGAAACCGCCGATACCGGGACCGTGACCGGCTCTGGGATCGATAATGACATAAGGCCGCTTCATGGGGTCTAGCCGGACTCCATCTTTCGTCAGGATGCGAAGCAGCGCATAGTTACACGGGCGATCCAATGTCCTGCCGTCGATCAACATTTCATAGTCAAAATAGAGTACCGGGGGCTTACCTTGTTCCACGCGTTCCAAGTAATTATTGCCGCGTTTTCGCATCACATCCCAGAACAGAATTGTACGCTCGGTGGCATCGAAGAAATATTCCCATGCGTTGCTGATCGTATTGGTCGCCGGATCGGGTAACCGGGTCATCACATTGATCGGCGAATCCGGTAGGCAGGGTATGTAATCCGTGACCCAATCAGAAGAAAATGGAATAAGATTTAAGGGTATAAACGGAAATTGGGAATCGTTCTTCTCGTTCATTGTAGGGTCCTCGTTGCGCTTAGTATCAGCTTCGTTCAAAGGGTATTATTAGGTAGTTGATCGTGGGTCATTTGTTATGTGTTTTGCTGGACACGCCTCATGGCAAGCGTCATTGGATTTCCGGCAAAAACTCATCAATCGCCTCGAACAACGCAACCATATACATATAGGCTGGGCCGCCATGCATGATCACGGCCATAAATCCCGTTTCGATCAATTCATCGCGTGTTGCACCTTGAGAAACGGCATTTTTAACGTGAAACGCAATACACCACTCGCATTGTCCTGCTACTGCCAGCGCCACGTTAATCAGTTCTTTAAACTTCAGGTCCAAAGCCTGCCCGGCTTCCGCTTGTTTCAGAAAATTTAGAAAAGATCCGGTGGCGTCCGGGTATTCATTGCGCAGACGCCGCGTGAGCTCTGTGATTTCAGTCAGTTTGTTTTGCATGTTTCCCACGTTGTTTCTCCTGAGTCTAATCGGAATAAAAGCTGAAATATTATCCTAAATCCAGCAATATCAAAGCGAGGGCAACGATTTTCCCTCAGACGATCACAACCGGTTTGAATGCGTTCCTATTGGCGCCGCTCAAATCCACATTGATAACCCCGTCCAATCGTCCTATCCCAACCCATATTTTTCATTGATCTGACTCGGGTGTTTTCGGCAATATTTGCTAGAATATCAATGGCAGCCACACAGACTCACCAGGTTCTTTCAGGGTTCGAAATCCACTACATCGACCGAATAGATGGCGATTCCATAGCCGTCATTGTGACACGCCCATTATTAGGCCTTTGCTTTTTCGTAATTGACCTCGCGATAGGTCGAAACAACCTGGCGATCTTGTTCAGCAAGTGCTTTGCACATAGCGGTACCCATTCCACCGATACCGCCGGTGACTACTGCGATTTTCGACATATTTCTTTCCTAATGCGGCCTATGTTGATGCGGATGTTTACCCGTTGCCATTGCCCAATGATGGGGCTGATGGTGCATGCCGTAGGTCATTAACCCTATATATCCAAGTCCCCGGATTTTATCGATCTGATTATTTTGTGAGGTGGTCGTTATAATCTCGTAGTGGGTAGCGGACTTGTTTACCCGCATGTCCCAGCCGGTCTCGTTTTTCAAAATCCGGGGATGAGCCGCCAAGACCCGGTCCAGCGCTGCCTGTGTTCTTTGAGTGAGCGGTGTAACAACGACTCTGACACCTTGATCGATGGGCTGCTCGGAAAGGACATCCACATTATGGGAAAATTCGAACATATCGCGCAGATGACTCCGCAATACTTCCAGGTTTACCCTTGACCAATCGGTACCCGGCTCCGCTTCGAGTTGACGAATGACTTCTTGAATCGTCCCAAATAAATCATTGCCCGGCGACATGAGGACCGATGCTGATTTCACCGTTCCGTCCGCATCGGAACGATCAACCAAATCAGGGGAAAACCCCGGTACCGCCAAGGCCGACTGCCACACGAATAAGGCGATCAATAATGCAGCGTTCCTGAAGCAGGACGGCTTTAGCCCTTTCCGAACGGCAGTATTTTTCGGATAGCGGCTAACTTGTTTCATGGGATACATTTTCGGCGTAACGCGAGAGCGTTCTGCAGCGGGTAGGGTGATCATGAACTTCTGGAAAGCGGCTTTCTGCCAGTGGGTGTGACCTTCACCATTGACGGTATTCATTGCTGAGTGCCTTTGCGCAGTGCCCAGCCAAGGAAAATCAGTGCCCAGCCATCGAAAAATAGGCTGATGCCGACATAGAGTCCGACCAGCCACAGCGAAGTGACCGGCCAGCCAATCAGAAACAGCAGAGCCAGCACTAGCGAAGCGATCCCGTTGAAGGTCATCCAGCCCCAACCCTTGAGCGGATGGATCGCGTGCGCCAGGGCGAAACTACCGAATGCGTCCAACAACAGATAAATCGCCAGCAACAGACCGATTGCGGCGATTCCCGGTGTGGGATAAAACAGCATCAAGCCGCCGCTGATAAGAAGCAGGACCGGTTTGAGCCAGTCGATAAAACTATTCGGATTATTTTTGTAAGTATGAATCGCCCAGAAAATACCGCCGATGAGTAACAATGCTGCGATAAACAGCACAATTTCGAGTGACATCAGACCCGGTAGAAAGATACCCACCGAGCCGAGGATAAGCAGTAGAATCCCCGTGATCAAGGTGTAGGGGCCAACATTGCGAAATTCTTTAGTGTCAATTATTACGTTTGTCATAGTTTTCTCCTAATCGTTATCTGATAGCGGTTTTCTCAGAAACCACTTATTAGTGGTTTGGGATTGGGTCTCAAATGTTTAGCAACCTTCCAGTACAGGGCAGGTATCCATGTTTCACTTATTGGCGTTAATGCGGGTAACAATCAGGACGTTTGCTGTGAGCATGCAGCGAATGGCTCACTCTGGACAGAAAACGCCGGTGCCGGGGGGCTTTGTGCTCGAGCTGGTGGTAAACCAGGAGCTTGGCCCCATCCTCAATAAACACCCAAATCAGGCAATAACCCCAAATCAAAGCAACATAGGTCCACGAGATCGGCGTCACGAACCACCCCATCCCGGCAATGACCGCAGCGACTACCTGAGTACCAATAATTGCACCTAACAGAATAGGCGCCGGAAAAGGACGCGACAGAAAAAAACACCGTGTGCGCGCGACGAACAAAGTCAAATGGCCCGCTATTGCCAGTTTGAGAAAAATGATTGTTTGCAGTTCTGCAAGGCTGACTTGAAACCAGTTCTTCGTAATGATCAGCAGCAGAAATGTTTCGATCACGCCAACGCCGCCAAGGACCGTGGCAATGGTTAAAACTCGGTGCATATTCCAGCGGACGGGATTGGGATCGAGCCAGGTGTTATCTTTGGCGATGGTCAAAATAGGCAGATCGTTGAGCAGCGCCAGCAGGATAATCATAACCGCGGTAATCGGGTAAAAGTTATACACTAGCATCGCCAGAACCATAAACAGCATAATGCGGATGGTTTCAGTGATGCGATATATAGCATAGGAATTCATGCGTTCGAAAATACGCCGCGCTTCTTCAATCGCATGCACGATTACGCTCAATCCGGGGGCAACCAACACCAGATCGGCGGCTGCACGCGCAGCGTCGGTCGCACCGGATACGGCGATACCCACGTCGGCCTGCTTCAGTGCCGGCGCGTCATTAACACCATCACCGGTCATGCCGATCAGGTGATTTTTCGCCTGCAGGTCTTTCACCAACCAATATTTGTGCTCCGGGAAGACTTGCGCGAAACCGTCAGCCCGTTCAGCGATTTCGGCGATATCCCCGCTGGTATCTGCCCGGTTTTTTCCCTTAACGATCTGTTCGGCGACAAGAATGTTTCGTCCCAGACCAAGGTCACCCGCAATTTGGCGGGCAATGGCAATATTGTCGCCGGTCACCATTTTGATATCGACGCCGTGTTGCATTGCCTTCGTCAAGGTGTCCTTAGCATCTTCCCGGGGTGGATCAAAAAGAGGCAACAACCCAAGGAATGTCCAGTTGCCGGACGGATCACTGCGTGCAACGCCCAAAGTCCGGTAACCTTTCAGCGCAAATTCATCAACCGCGTGCTCGGCCCTGGATCGTATCGCAACATCCAGGTTGCAAAGATTCCAAATGACCTGAGGTGCACCCTTGCTGACTTTAAAGGTTCTCCCTTGATTGTCTTTGATGCGCGCCTCGGATCGTTTTTTGATGGGATCAAACGGTATGAAACGTTCCTGCCGATATGAATTCAGGGCATGATCATCTTTAAGGCCCTGTAGTATCGCCAAATCAATAGCGTCCGGATTGTCGGATTGCGAGGCCAGGCCGGCCGCAAGGATTATTGACTGAGTATCGCTTGCATCAAAAATGACCGGGTCGCCTAGGGTCAATTTATTTTGCGTCAGAGTGCCGGTTTTATCTGAACAGAGAATATCCATACCAGCCATTTCTTCGATGGATTCCAAGCGTGACACGATAGCCTTCAATTTAGCCAGTTTCATCGCGCCCACCGCCATTGTTACTGAAAGCACGGCCGGCAGGGCAACCGGTATGGACGCGACAGTCAGAATCAGCGCAAATTGGACCAACTCCAGAATGGGCAAATGGCGTTCGATACCGACCAGAATCAGTATTGTGACCAGTGCCAGACTCAGATAAATCAAATAATCCCCAATGGTCAATACGGCTTTCTGAAAGTGGGACACACTCTTGGCCGAACTGACCAATCGCGCTGTTTTACCAAAATAAGTGTTGCTTCCCGTAGCAGTAACAACCCCAGTCATTTCGCCCTGTTTAGCGATCGAACTGGAATAGACCAAGTCGCCGATGCGTTTGTCTGCGGGTAAGGATTCGCCCGTCAGCGCTGACTGGTCAATGCTCAAATAGTCGCCGTTGACCAGCGCGACATCGGCGGGAACGACGTCGCCGAGGCGTAAGCGCACCATGTCGCCAGGCACTAGTTCACTGGCTTCGATCTCAGCCCATTCACCGTTACGCAGAACCCGTGCTTTCAATGCCAGATTCTTTTTTAACTGCTCTATGGCGTTGCCTGCCTGGTATTCCTGCCAGAACCCGACGACTCCATTAAACACCAGTAACACCAGAATAATTACCGTATCCTCAAAATCTCGGACAATTGCGGACAAAATAGCCGCGACCTCGATCATCCACGCGATCGGTCCCCAAAAGTACGAGAGGAATTTCAGCATGGGATTTCTGCGTTGTTCCTGAATGGTATTCCGGCCGTAATAGTCGATGCGTTCAAGGGCTTCATCAGAAGTGAGCCCTTCAAGGCGGCTTTGAAGGGTTTTGAGTAACGCTTCCGCCTCCAATGAGCGGGCTTGGTCAGCATCCAATGGTGGCGGCAATTGGGGATTCCTTTCTGTCATTTTGGGATGTCTGTATCTAACCATTTTCCTGTTGAGCGATTTCTACGAAAATATCAAGCGATTGATTTTGTGAATTTTGGCGAAACCGAGTTTGGCCAAATTGACTCGACGTCAATTCAGGTATGAATCGATGGCGCGTCCTTAGGTTAGGGAATTAGTATTCGCGTCGACCGTACGTTCCTCCATACTTGCTGCACTCAGAACGCCGGAATTTCCGATTTATCCTGCCGGATGTACCAGCCTGTTCTTTAAACGAGATACTGATTCATTTATTTGTTTCCAGTTACCTTGCGTCAGATTAACCGGAAAGGCACGGCGAGAATGCAACCCAGGTGACAGATAGGTGACGTAATCGCAAAAATCAGATTATTTAGTAGTATTCATGGCATATCAATGCTTACCGATCCGGCATTACACTATGACCGGTTGTATGAATAGGAAAGGATTAATTCCAAATGGAACTGCTCAGCTCACCTTCAAATTGACCCGATTACGGGCGTCTTTTCATTTCGTTGAGTAGTGTTATTTCCAAGCTATAAAATTCGCTTCGGCTGGGATTTGCGCTTCAGCATGGTAGGGAATTACCCGCGGTGTAAAATCGGTTGCGGGTCTTACTGTTGTGATTGTAACGTTGTAACAATAACCATGGATGGCGCCGGGAATTTTGTCGCCGCAGTAACAACAGTGCACCTGAGGTGCGGCGCCATTGATTTCATCCGCGTAGAGTTGAACCTGGATTTGCTCGGGCAGAATGTCGCCAAGATAAATCTGCATATGAAATGACCAGCCGGACTTTGTTTGTTCCACAGTCACATTACCGAAGTGGATCTGGCTCCAGCGCTGCTTGAGTGTACGGTACCAATCGTGCAGTTGTTTGGCTAGCTGCCCTTTATCGGCATATCGCTTGTTATACGCTGATGCTGCCGGGTGATAGAGTTGCTTAACGTATTCCTGCACCATACGGTTACTGCTGAATCGCGGTGCCAGTTTCATCATACTGTTGCGGATACGTTTAAGCCACTCACGTGGTATGCCTTGCGCATCACGCGTATAGAACGGGGGAATAATTTCGTTTTCCAGACACTGGTAGAGCTGTTCAGCTTCCACGGCATCCCAGGCTGATTCAGCACCATGTTCCCTGCGGTCGCCGATTGACCAGCCGGTTTCATCCGAACAGGCTTCAGCCCACCAACCATCCAATTCGGAAAGGTTGAGGCCGCCGTTAACCAGCACCTTCATGCCACTGGTTCCGCAGGCTTCCCAGGGTCGCCGCGGTGTGTTGATCCAGACATCGATACCCTGCACTAATTGTTGCGCCAGCGCAATGTCGTAATCTTCCAGGAACACCACATGTCGGCGGATAGCGAATTGACGGACAAACTGTATCCATGTCCGGATCAACACTTGACCTTCGTGGTCGTTGGGATGAGCTTTTCCGGCAATAATCAATTGCACCGGCCGCGATTTGTCTGTCAATAGGCGAATCAGGCGTTGTTGATCGTGCAATAATAGGTTGGGGCGTTTATAAGTCGCAAATCGTCGTGCAAAACCCAGGGTCAGCGCATTCGGATCCAACACCTGTACCGCATGGTTTACCTGTTCCGGACTGGCACCCGCCTGACCCAGCTGCAGAGCCAGACGTTTACGTGCGTAGTGCACCAGCTCTTCGCGTTCACAGGCGCGCAGTTTCCACAAAGTTTCGTCTGGCAATGTTTGAATGGAGTGGTGTAGCGCGTCGGTGTTTCCCAGCCAGCGCTGTTTTCCGCAGGCGTCGGTCCACAACCGGTCGGCCCAGGCCGAATCCCAAGACGGTACGTGTACACCGTTGGTAACATAGCCGACCGGTACTTCGGCTTGCGGCCAACGCGGATAGAGTTCACAGAACAGTTGGCGACTGACCTCACCGTGCAAACGACTGACACCGTTACTATGCGCGCAGCCGTGCATGGCAAGGTAGGCCATGTTGAACGCTTCGTCCGAATCATCCGGGTTTTTGCGGCCCAGCGCCAACAACTCTTGCCGGGATAATCCGCTGCGGGTCAGAAAATCATGAAACATCGGGAAATACTTGTCGACGAACTTTTGCGTAAACGTATCGAACCCTGCCGCCACCGGTGTATGGGTGGTAAATACATTGCCGGCACGAGTAATCCACAAGGCTTCCCAAAAGGGTATTTCGTTTCGTATCATTAACTCGCGGGCACGCTCAAGAACCACAAACGCAGCGTGGCCTTCATTCAGGTGACATACTGAAATTTCTTCACCCACGGCTTTTAATAGCCGCCAACCGCCGATGCCGAGTACCAGCTCCTGCAGGAATCGCAGTTCTTGCCCGCTGTCATACAGTTTATTCGTAATGCCTCTGTCGCGCGGGCTGTTGAGTGGATCGTTGCTGTCCAGCAAGTACAAACGAACACGACCCACGTTCACCTGCCAGGCGCGTAATTTTAATTGCCGACCTGGCAGATTCAGTGGAACATGCAGCCATTCGCCGGATGAGGTGTATACCGGTTGGACAGGCAGCGTGGACGGCTCGTTATAGGGATACACGGCCAACTGCATGCCATCCGCATCGAGCATCTGACGGAAATAGCCTTCCTGGTAGAGTAAGCCAACACCGACCAGCGGCACGCCGAGATCGCTTGCGGTTTTGAGATAATCCCCGGCGAGAATTCCCAGCCCGCCGGCATAAATGGGCAAGGCCTCGCCGAGACCAAACTCCATGCTGAAATAGGCGACCTTGCCAATGTCAAATTGTTGCTGTACTTTTCCGTACCAACCTGGGTCTAATAAGTAATGATCCCGGTCATCGGACAGCCGTTTCAGTTCCTGACAAAATTGTGGGTCATTCGCTAGCTGTTGCAGGCGTTGGTAAGATGTATTTTGCAAAAGTATCCAGGGATTCTCCGTGCGCTCCCAGGCGTCCTTATCGAGCATACTCCACAGCGTGTCCGCATTGTGACTCCAGGTCCAGCGTAAATCCAGTGCCAGTTCGGTGAGCGCTTTCAGATTTTCGGGTAACGATCGTGGTAAAAAGGCCGGCATCGTTTTAAACTGCTAGCGCATGGTAGGAAACTGATTTAGCAACAGACTGCGCCCGGTCATGGCTGTTGGCTGTGCAAGATTGAGCAACTCGAGTACGGTCGGGGCGACGTCGGCCAGACTGCAGCCCGTACCCAAGTGTAATCCGTTTTGACCCGCGAGTAGGCAGGGTACCGGGTACGCGGTATGCCGGGTGTGTGGCTCGCCAGTTTGCGGGTCGACCATGTCATCGCAATTGCCATGATCGGCGGTTACCATGTGGACCACTGGTTCGATTCCTGTTTGCACAATCAACGGCAACAGACCCAATAGATGATCGATATGGGAATGCACGCCGCCGTCCGATACCAAACCGATTAGATGAAGGCGCTTTGTGTCGCCGAGTATCGCCTGCCAGGCCGGGTGCGGGTGCGGGTGCGATTCCAGT
>CAZZET010000045.1:0-25765 GCA_964653275.1 uncultured Methylococcales bacterium | reverse complement strand
TAAAAATCTTCATCTGATGGTTTATAGATCAGTTATCTCACAAAATAACTACAATCTGGCCGGTGTTCTGATCAATTTGAAACATGTCCACTACTCATATAACTTTCCGATTGCATTTCCATCAATCGAGAAACGGTCCGTTCGAATTCGAAGGCACCATCGCCTTCGGTATAGAGTTGATTCGCGGGCACTTCGGCTGTGCAAATAAGTTTGACTTTGTGTTCGTACAGCGCGTCGATCAGTGTCACGAAGCGTTTGGCTTCGTTGCGTTTGTCGAGATGTAGACGCGGTATTCGTGCGATCAACAGAGTGCTGAATTCACGAGAGATTTCTAAATAATCTGCTGAACCTAGAGGTCTTTCGCAAAGCTCTTCAAAGTGAGTCATTGCGATATCGCCGTGCACAGCGGAAAGGGTTAATTCTCGCCCTAAAACCTGGAGGCTTCCGGGTTTTATTGGGGCGTGGTTAGTGAACTCATTGTAACTTTGCTGGAGAAATAGATCTGCTTCTTTACCAAGCGGACAAAAATAGGTGGTCGTCAAAGCGTGGAGATGGGCTAAGCGATAATCCCGGTCGGCGGTCAGGTTTAAAACCTTGGTATTTTTTTTCAAAATGTTAATGAAGGGGAGGAAAAGGTCACGTTGCAGCCCTCCAGTGTAGAGATCGTCAGGATACCGATTTGAAGTTGCAACGAGAACTATGCCAAGTGAAAATAATTCACCGAACAACCGGCCTAATATCATTGCGTCGGTTATATCGGTGACTTGAAATTCATCAAAACAAAGAAGTATGAAATCGTTCCGGATTTTTTTCGCCAAAGGGTAGATCGGATCTCCGTCGTTTTCTTGGCGCCATTGATGGTTAAACGCGTGCACTTCGAGCATAAAGGCATGAAAGTGGACTCTTCGTTTTTGTTTTATGGGGCAATTCTCGAAAAACAAATCCATCAGCATGGATTTTCCTCCTCCTACACCTCCATAAATGTACAAACTTTCAGGTTGCGACTGCGCGGGGGAAAAAATTTTTTGTAAGGATGGTCTTGTTTCAAAACCAGCATATCGAACCATGCATTCCATTAGCGTTTGCAAATGATTGACCGTAGAGATTTGCGCGCTATCGTGCCAGAGGTGTTTTTTAGACACTTCGTTTTGATAGAGTTTCTCTAAGTTGCTATTTGCGGCTACAGAGTTATCAAATTCTGGCGAAATAATTTGGCGAAATAAATCTTTTAGCATACTGTATAGCCTAGACCAATCCTAACTTCAGCATAATTATTTGGTTCGTCTCTATTTTATTCATTTTTTGTACCTGGTAAACGCCCAAAGTATTTTAGGATAGCCAGGGATCGACCGGAAGGGTTGCCACGCATTTCTCGTAAACTTTCTACTACGCAACCTCTATGCTGGGCATTGACTGTGTTGCACTCAGTTAGGGTGTTCTAGGTGCCCCATGTACATTACCACGTCCAAACATTCGCGCACCTTGCGACCACGCTCTTTTCGTTACGAAAATCGTTAGAAATGCGGACTAGGAAGCTATCCCGTAATCGATTGTTTGAAGGTAATTTACTTTTCTGCAGTAGGGTTTCAATTCTCAGGTTTTAATGAATTGAAGTACTATGGATTTTTATTCCTGGATCCTTTTAGAATAGAGAGTAATACCCATACTCCACCAATTGCGGCAGCGCTAAAACCAAGGAGTCCCAGTGCCGGTAATCCCATTATCGTGGGCCCCCCCTTTACCGTCATAACTATGGATGATCCAATAATCAATGATGCTGTAATCAAACCAACCGTAAGCCGACTGGCTGCGTTGTCGACTTGTTTTCCGAATTGTTCGAGCTGGATGATATCAATGTTGATCCTTAGTGTGCCGGTTCGCATCGCTTTAATTAGCCGTCGTAGGTCTCGGGGCAATCCCGATAGAATATCAACCATTTGGACAACATTACGGCGACCCTTTGTTATCCAAACTTCGGGTTTATAACGGTCTAGGGTTACTTGTTTTAGGAATGGGGCAGCTTCGGACGCCAAATCGAAATCCGGGTCCAGTTGGCGTCCCATACCTTCCAATGTGATCAATGCCTTAAACAACATGGTCAAATCTGGAGGCAGGGACAGATGGTGGTCACGAAGCAACGTCGCTAAATCCGACAAAATATCGGTAATGTTCAGACGTTTAAGCGGGACTCCATGATAAGTATGAATCAGGGTTTCGATGTCGGTCGCTAAAGTATCGGTATCCGTTAGTTTGTCTCCTGACCACTCTAGAAGAACATCTGCCACCGAGTTTGACTCTTGTTCCACCATGGAATGCAATAGGTCAACGACCTGTTGGCGTCGAATTTCCGATAACCGCCCAACCATGCCGAAATCGATAAATGCGATTCGGTTATTCGGGAGAAATAAAATATTACCTGGGTGTGGGTCCGCATGGAATAAGCCCGCGACTAATACCATTTTGAGTACAGCCTGAGTGCCATTTACCGCGAGCTTTTTGCGATCCAGCCCGGCTTGTTCCATCAAGGTAAAGTTGCGGCTACTAAATCCATCGATATATTGTTGAATATTGACTCTTTCGCTAACCCACTCCCAATATACATTAGGGATTACAATATTCGGGTCGTCCTCAAAATAACCGGCCATTCGTTCAGCGTTGCGGCACTCTGCAGCTAAATCCAATTCACGGTAGAGTGATTGCGTAAACTGATGGATGACATCTCGCGGCCGATAGTGTTTCATCTCGGCAATCTCACTTTCAGCTATTTTTGCGAGACGTTCTAATAGGCGCAAATCTGCATCGATGGTTTTTCGAATGGCTGGCCTTCGGATTTTAACAGCGACTTCCATTCCATCTTGAAGACAGGCGCGATGGACTTGAGCAATCGATGCGCCTGCAAGCGGTTTTTCTTCAAAATACTTAAATACCTCGTTGATAGGTAATCCCAAATCCTCTTCTAGTTGTTGACGGACTGCTTTAAACGGCAATGGTGGGACTCGATCATGGAGTTTTTCGAATTCTTCGATCCATTCAGGTGGAAATAGATCAACCCGGGTTGCGAGAATCTGTCCGAATTTGATGAAAGTGGGCCCCATCTCTTCCATTGCCCTTCGAACACGTTCAGGCAGCTCCAGGTGGGACTGTTCCTGGGCGTACTTCCAGTTCAGTACTTTACCGGTGCGAGCCAAAAAATCTACTAATCCCATTCTTCGTACGATGTCTCCGAATCCATAACGGATGAGGATCGATGCGAGATGTTGTAGGCGTCCTATATCGCGAACTGCACTGAGTGCTTCAAAAAACATTTTGGGGGGCTATGTTTAATCTTTGTCGGTTTTCTTTGTGGATGCTTGTAAGCTGTCTACAATTCCAGCTAAAACCCCGCTGGCTATCTGGGTAATTTGACGGCTAGTAGACATAGCGAAATCGGAGCTGGTTTTAAAGCTTGTGGCGCTCGCATGGAATATTTGGTTCTGCAATGCCTGAGTAGTTTTAGCGACGTGTTCACCAACAGCGGTGCCGCTGTGGCGTGCATGCTTGAATAGGTCTTCCATTATCTTGGCTGCCGACCCGGAAGCGGATTCTCCGGTTTGTTTTAGGGTTTCCAGAAACATTTCCTCCAAAGCCCTTAGATCGTTCAGCGAGCGCTTCAATTCCTGTTCAGAGAATTCACCAGCTCGGCCAACGGCTTCTTCTATCGCGAGTTTAGAAGCTTCCGCAGCTTTTACCAAAGCTTGGTCTAGACCGGTAAAAGCTTGTTGCATAGCATCGCCAATGTTTTCGCCGAACTCTGTCGCTCCCAAAGCTGCACCTTCCGTAACGGCCTGAATGATTTCCTTGACACGTTCGGTTTCCAATTTTCCTTCCTTGAGTGCAGTAAGAGTGATGTTATGAACTTCTTGCTGAATATCCGTATATCTTTCTAGAGCTTCTTTGGTAGCATTCCGGATTTTTTCGGTATCGACAGTGTTATCTGTGACTTTACTCATAATTTCTCCTCGGGAAAATCCCATTTGTTGCGGTTTGCAAGCTCCAGGAAGGGAACGTAATAATCCACATCTAGCAGGCTGTCCGAGACTAGGCAACCTACTGTGGAAAAGACGATTTGTCGTTGAACAGGCTCAATATTTGGGTCGGTTAATCGAAAATAAAGCCTCACAACCACATTTTTTTGATAAGGCTTCTATTATCGGCTAACCGCTTAGAATTTTTCAATATCAACCTCTGGAATATCTAGCCGCATTGCGCCATCTTTCCAAATTACCGTTCCTATATCCACCCATGGTTGAACAATATTGTTGTAGCGAAGATTCTTCTCCCATTCCACGGGCGTTTGGATTTCTTTCATTTTTAGAGTTAGCACTGCGTTGCTAAGATCAATGCCAACTTTCGTTCCCCAAAATGCCGTGACCTTTTCGCTAAATTTTCGGAAGCGCAACCGTTTGACATCAGCCATTACAGCAACATTGGCCCACATTGATTGGATTCTACCCCAATTGGGTGCAACAATCCGCCCTTCTTCGTTGACGAAGGGAAGAAATTTTTCCTGTCCTTGGTTATCCATGTATGTAAAAGCAAATAAATGGTTAAAGCCTTCGAAATGGTCGTGAAGGTATAAGCCGTGGGGTGTGATTCCTAAAAATGCATGAGAAAACAACAGAATACTGTTACTAATGTCGGTTAAAAGACGACGCGTTGCTGTTGCGTGCCGATCGAAACCAAGACGGTGTACTATTCCATAGTGGATCGTACTATTGAGCTGAAGAAACAAAAGAACTACCAGAATCTTCATAATTCGGTGTGCACGTTGTCGAACTGTGCCAGTGTGTTGCGTAAAGGAGTTTTTTAGTCGCTCCTCGATTACGATTTTTGTGTTATCTGAGTTTATGTCGATGACGTAGTTAATCATCTCAGATCGACTGTCTCTAATCTGCCGATAATGACGGTCACAGAGAGAGTGAATTTTTGGTAAGCCCATAATCAATCCAATCGCAGCGGTATATCGCATTTTTAACAGTATCTGAATATATGCGTTTATACCCTCATACTGCTGTCCTTTACGATTTATTGCACAAGGATTATTTAATAATCGTTCACCTGAAATTCTGGTTAGAGCAGGATATTGCCTTACGTGTTCTCGAAATTCCTTGAATTCAATAGCGCCTAAAACGTCAAAATGCTTCACAGTGATTACCATTCGCTTGTGTTGTATGGAGTCTTGGTTATATATAACGGTAAGCAAAGGGCTTTTGAGCCTGATCATTTTCTTTAGATAACGCCACCAGGAAAAGGGAACCATTAAAAAATAGAAAACCAGCATCCCAATGCCAAAAGGGTAAATGTTGAGTGATACGGTGATCCCTGTATGAAAAATAACTCCGATGACCATTAAGGGCACCCGAAACCTTCGAAAACCAAAAAAGAATAAAAAACCAAATTGGAATACAAAAAGGCTATACCCAATTACCATTTGTAAATGTTTTAAATTTAAAAGTGGGGACATATCGATGGCTGATATGTAATAGGGCATAGTGGACGGTAACCATGCTCCTAAGCCATTGCGCCAGAATTCTGCTGACAGTTTATGAATGGCCGAATCGAAATAAAGGTTTCCTAAACAGAAACCGAGGGGAATGAAATAACTCAAAACAGAGACTGTAACCGGTGGCGTTTGGCGATTCTCTAGAGTGGGGTTTGTCAGCTTTAATCTGAGGTTATCGAGTGATAGTGATCTTTCAGAGGGCAAAAATACCAAAAACAGTGTTCCTGCTACCATTAGTTGATCAAAACCTCCATCAAAGTCCTGCCACATGGGTGTAAAACCAAGAAACAAAAGCCAAAATGAATAGGTTACCAAGGCCGCTAATCGGGTAAACCAACCAACCGTTAAATTTAAGGCAGCGATCCCCCAAAGTACTAAAAAAAACGACAACAGCGGGGGTGCTTGGTCAAGAAATGGGATTGGGTCGAAAATAAGGTGGCGAAAATAAAAAAGAAAGCCTACTTCATGGACTGTTAGGAGACCGAAACCGATTCGAAAAAACCCGAGTCCAGTTGCTGGAACCCGTTTTTTAAGTCCTTTGGTAATCAGGTGCAGCGCATTTTTGTACATTAATACCGTTGGGATATGGGAAGAATATTATATCGGGACTCGATATAGTAATGCTTACCAAGAACGAATTAAAATTTACCTAACAATTTTTTCCAGATACATAGCCTAATAATGATTCCCTCGGACCACCATAATGACCGTATGCAGCAGCAGAAAGCTGAAGTAGACAAGCTCATAAGGAGCGCAAATGAAAAAAAAGGGATACTACTGGTTCTAACCGGCAATGGTAAGGGAAAAAGCAGTTCAGCCTACGGTATGTTGGCACGTGCTATAGGCCATGATATGCGTTGTGGTGTGATCCAATTCATCAAAGGGCAATTTGTCACCGGCGAAGACCGCTTTTTTAGGCGATTTCCCGAGAATATTGACTATTTCGTTATGGGGGAAGGTTATACTTGGGATACTCAGAATCGTGACCGAGATGTTACGGTTGCTGAAAACGCTTGGGACAAAGCGGTGGAAATGCTTAGTAACCCAGAAATGCAGTTGCTGGTTTTTGACGAATTAACTATTGTTTTCGACCTTGGTTATCTCAATGTGCAACGGGTTCTAAACGATCTTGCTTCACGGCCTGCAATGCAACACGTTATCGTGACCGGGCGTGGTGCACCACGAGAATTAACTAAAATCGCTGATACCGTGAGTGAAATTACGGCGGTCAAACATGCTTTCGATGCAGGGATTCAGGCCCAGAAGGGGATTGAGCTTTAGATTTGGAGTTTTCAGAAGCATGTGTCCTGAGGAACCCCAAGGCGTAGCGTGATAGACAAAATATGTCCGGTATAATATTACAGTGTATGGGGCAGATTTATTCGAGGACAAAAATGACTAAACCAGATTTGTCCTATTTTTAGGATATCTGCCTATCCAGAAATCTTTTTGTGAATCGATGCGACTTTGCGGATAAAAGGTTTTTTGAGGCGGATTGGTTTGGGTAACGTCGCCATGGCGGCCCGGGCTCCCTGGATATCTTGAAAATCGCCATACAGGATTGGGTACCAAGTATCGGGTTGAATATCCGACCGATAGAAAAAAAACGGTTCTGGCATGCTCCGTGTCGTAATAAGCTGATGGACTAGTTCCTGCACCGCTTCGAGTGTTCGCCCGCTGGATATCTGGATCGTATAGTGTCCAGGATCCAATGTCATCACTTTATCGATACCCTGGTCGCTTGTTTTTGCGTAATCAATTAGATATCCCGGGTCGTCAGTAGCTCCCTCTAGTAGGTTAGCGAGCACGGATTTTTTGTTAACTGGAGCAGATACGGTTTTTTCAGGGCCAGCATCGACAACCTGACGATCCTGTTCGCCCACGGTTCGAGATATCTTGTCATCTTGTATAACCTGATTCTCATTCATCGGTGGCGGTGTCACTATTGACGTGAAAAATATCACCAACACTACCAAAATTGCTGGAAATAGAAATGGCAACCTTGATTTGAATAACCGATGTTTGTGGTGGCATCGTTCACAACGAAAAACATTGAAATGCATCAACATATTGAGCACACGATCGAACCCAGATTTCTTGACCCGAATCAGTTCGCTAGTGCCACAGGCTTGGCATTCTCTCGGTACTAAGCCGTTTTCATATTTATTGCTTTTTGAACTAACCACGGTTATGCCCCCATTTTGTCTATTTTCTTCCTGTACTGACTGGATTTGAGAGATTTTTTTTCATTTGTTCCATTATTTCGAGCAAATCGCCCTTGTCCTGCTCCGATTTTGCTTTGAGTCAAGGTAGAAACCATGGCCCTGCATTTTTAAAGGTAACACCCTGAAGTACGATTTATCTTGTTGTAATTGGGCTAAAAATATACTAACGGATGTGTACGTTGTCAATAATGATAGTGACCACCTAAGATACTATATACAACTCGTAGGCTTCGGTAATCCGCCAATCTTACAGGCATACTTTAAAGGCCCATCGGGAAATAATCGATAAAGGTACCGGCTATTTCCTTTGTCTTTCCCCAAGGTGTTATGGATTGCTTTTGTGAAAATTCGAGAATTTGGTAAGTGATTAAATTTTCTATAATAATCTCGGATAAAATAGATAATTTCCCAGTGTGCTTTGGTTAATGTTATAGCATTCATTTCTGCGAGCGCATAGGCTACGGTTTCGTTCCAATCTTCTTGATTGATTAAAAAACCCGCTTCGGTCAAAACCAAAACTGCAAGCCTTCACTTTTAACCGTTAAGTCAACAAATCCATCGTAATCAACCAAAATAACGCCATCTAAAACCTCCTCCTCATTTATTCCTCTGAGCATGAGATCTGGAGCGATTGCACACACAGTAATATGGGGGAGGTAGTTTGCTATAACAGTTGCGGATTGGCTGTTCGATTTCACCGTATAGACAGCGTCTTCTATGAGTAAAATAGTTCCGTTGGGGCTGATCCGCGATAAATAGGTTTCTAGTTTGGCGAGATCAAAGGCTTTATTCAAAACAAAAAGCATCAACTGTTGTAAACCATATGGTGGGCAAGCATTAAGTTTCCAATATGGTTCCTAGCGATCGGTTCAACCGGTAATTCTAGGTCGTCCAAATCTAGAGCGCGCTCTTTAATAGATTCGATTTCGACAAAATAGTCCTTGATATCGTAAATGCTTAGGGCCTGGAATAAGGGCGTAATATTTTTTATTTTTGTTGCGCCAGGATTTTGTTCCTTTTTTAATTGAAAAACACCGTCGTCTAAAAATAGAACCCGAACTTCTTGATCGAAGGCAGCTGCGGTCATCATGACATCAAGAATCTCCCGGAGGTGATTTGTGCCATGGGGAGCCCGCGACATGACGAACAATAAATTTTTCTTCATTCGATGTTTTAACTTTTTCCTTCTAGAGAAGGTTCTGTTTTGTTTTAGAGCATGTAAGAATGTGCAAGTTTACAGGTGTTTACAAGCATTGTTAATGACGTTGTGGAAGCATTAGGGATGAGGTGAGCGGTTATACAGTTTTTTCGTATTCCATAATCGCATGGCGGACTTTTTCAGGGATCCTTGCGGATTTCTGTTTTTCATAATCAAACCATACAAATATACCTTTCGAAGTTAACAGGTCTTTTTTAGAATCCTTAGGGAAGATTGCTGCATCAATGTTGGCGCTACTATTTCCCATCGATGTGATTCGAGTGGCTACTTCGACCCTTGCGGGATAGTGCAATTGATTTGAAAATGTAGCTTGTAAATCTGCTAGAATCCAACCTGCTTTAAGCTGTTTTCCGAATGCTATCGCTAATACATCTTCGCAATAGGCGACTCGACCGGATTCTAGATAACGCATGAGTTGTACATTATTAACATGACCAAGGGCATCGAGATCACCCCATCTGACAGCCATCTCAAAAAAGTGTCTAAACTGTAGTCGTCCCATCGAAAATACTCCTGGATCTTACGGTTTTTTTAAAGAACGCTAATGAACAATCGAAGAAATTATTACCGCATTCTCCATGTGCAGCCCGATGCTCCCCTGGAAATTATAAAATCCAGCTATCGAACGCTCATGCACAAACTCAGACAACACCCAGATCTTGGTGGAGACAATGAAAATGCTGCACTACTAAATGATGCTTATGCGGTGCTTTCCGATTCAGAAAAGCGTAAACAATACGATGCAAACTACACCTATCCTACAATAAACGACCTGCGGGAAGGCAATAATATTTTTTCTGGGATATACCAAAATGATCCAGCACCAAGAGAGCCAAAGCAGCGTGAAACTAACAAATCAAGCTGCCCTTTTTGCAAATCACCAATTCACTTCGAAATTTACCCCGAGGTTAGATGTCTCCAATGCGAGAGCCCTCTGAGCCCTGTGACGACTTTAGAGCTGGAGCAGTTTGGCCAACGTCAGGTAACAAGAATACTAACGAATAGTGAAATTACATTTTTTACCCGGTGGCCTCAATCGGGCCTACTGGGACAGGTCCAAGATCTTTCTCCGTCCGGTATGCGATTTATTACCAATACGCCGTTATCTATCAATAGTGTCATTAAAATCAAGGGGAAACACCTTGATTCGGTGGCTCAGATTACCAACTATCATAAATTAAAAAAAGCACTGTCGCCTTTTTATTCAATTGGTATCAAATTTTTAACTTTAGAATTTCACCAAAAGACTGGAGCGTTCGTCTCCAGCCATGTTTAAGGGAAAACGGATCACCAATCAATGGGAATCTATGCCGATTGCGTGTTTCCCTGGGGTGTCGACAAAATTATGGCGGATTCTAAGTTCAGTCGGGTGCGAAAGCGATTGCTCGCGAATGTCGAGGGTGAAATATTCGAAATTGGATTTGGAACGGGCCTCAATCTACCACACTATCCTATGCGGGTTAAGAACCTAATTACTGCGGATATTAATACGGCTATGACTAAACGGGCGGAAAGAAAATTGGCGGAATCAAACATTCAACTGAGTATCCATGTTCTCAATGGCGAATCGTTGCCTATGGACAGTGGTAGTTTTGACTGTATTGTATCGACTTGGACATTGTGCAGTATTGAACGGGTTGATCTTGCGCTTAAGGAAATACGTCGACTCTTAAAACCAAAAGGTCGTTTTTTTTTCGTCGAGCACGGGCTGAGTCCCAATCCACGAATACAACGATGGCAGCATCGATTAAATCCGATTCAAAAAATCGTTGGCTGTGGTTGCCGGTTAAATAGGGATATCAAGGAACTCATTTTGGGGCAGGGATTTTGTTTAGATGTGTTAAACGAATACTATATGGACGACATCGTTAAGACACATAGTTATATGTACGAGGGGATTGCAACCTGCGGAAAGTAACTATTCAGCTCACCCCAGAAATTCGTCACTTCTGTGTTAAAACAATGAACATTTACGCGTGTAAACGCACATTTTTCGCCTTGAATCACGAAATCGCAGTGGCAATCTGATTGGCTACATTCGTTTGAATACGGTCATCAAACGCTTTAATACGGATTATCTTATATGATTCATGCTCGATAGGCCTGAGTTTGGATTCGCCGTATTTTCTCGCCCTGGGGAAGGCGATAAAAATGTCTTAGCTCGGAAAATATTGCTTTCGGGTTGGTTTCTGTTTTAAGAAACTTTTCTTCGAGTTGGAAACAGTATTTGCCGGCGTAGAAATTGGCATCTTTATATCTCGTTAATGATCCTTCATCAAGTGCTTCATCAAAATCGTCCGCTTGGAAAAGAAATGGCCGAAGCAACGGTGGTAGCTGGCCAGCATTCTGTTGACTTAGTAAACACACGGAACAAATGAATTTATCGACCTCTGCTTGTAACTCCAATTCCAGTAAGGTAACGCGTTTCTCAAAAAATGCATTCCAAGTAAGGTATAGGAAGTGGCTAACGCCTTCCAGTGCGATCCAAAAATCGGTCAAGTTACCGTTGTGTAATTCCTTAAATGGATTATCTAAAGCTAAATGTTCGATCACCCCAGAATCAATATAGAGGCTAAGATCAAGATTTTCACCTTGTTGAGAAATTAGCAGTTTTTCTTTAACTTTCCTGGCGTTTTCACTCGTATCCAATTGATGGGCAAGGGTTTCGTCGGTGATCAAAAAATCATCAACGTTAAAATCGACATTAATCCCGTAGATTGTTTCAAGCTGATTTTGTAACCGTTCCATTTTCATTAGTTTATTTCTAATGCTTCCGATGATTTGTGGGATTTTGTATCGGAAAAATTCCGTGGTTTTTTAGTTGTTGCTCGGCTCGCGTACTGTCGGTTTGCATCCAATAGTCGTAAAGGCTTAGGAGATCTTTATGAGAGCTTAAATGCGATTCTTCGCTAACTTCCCCCAGAACATCTACAAAATCTTTGAATTTGTTTGATAATTCTTCAAAAATTTCCCCGTGAACCTGTTTGTGTTCCGTTCCTCGGGTCACATCGGACAAATATCCGTATGCATTCCCTCCCATGGCGATATAGTAATCTACGCCAACCAACCGCTTAGTTAGACTATTGGAAAAAAGTCCGGCGATAAACAAAGAAATGTCCCCCAATTGTTTTAATACCCGATTGCGGTCGTTATCTGAGGGAAGGGATACGGCTTCACCATACATTTGGGCCAATGGTTTTAATTGCAGACCATCGGTGGTTTTATCGTAAAGTTCATGAGCATGGGTAAAAGTCGTTAAAAGATTTACGATATAGACAATTGTATGCTCTGACGTATCGATGCATTGATTTACTGTGGCGTTTAAGACTGTTTCGTGAAAATGTTCACGAACATTCATATCGGTAATTACCTTTTTCTCGTTTTTGCTGATCATAACGTCTCCTATGCTAATCCACTCTTAAATAGGTTTTGCCATCGTTAAAAAGAGCAGCAAAATCGACGCCAACAGTGTTAGATCGTCAGAGATTTAAGATTTTGGAGGAAAATGATGTGAGCTGGTTCGTTACATAATTTTACTAATATCGGGTGCGAGTAACCCAAGAACTGCTACCGGCAATGAACTGGTAAACCCATACTGTTCTGATTCGGGACCTGATACGTGGGCGGTAATGACACCAAAAAATCGATCATCGATAAAAAAGGTGAATGTTGCAGTACGGTTGACGGCAACGGATGAAATTAGACTACCCTGTTTGTCCACCCGCTTGATCCGGTTATCGCCAGATCCAGTTTTTCCCCCTACGACCAGTTTTTTGCCACTGGCTGAATTAAACGCACCTCGAATTCTTACAGCGGTTCCCCGTTCAACAGTCCCTTGCAATACGTTATAGAGTACATTTGCTACTGGCTCAGCTAAAACTCTTTCACCCTCTGAAGCAGCTTTTTCTAAACCTGTATGATAAGGCGTGCCTTCGGCAAAACGGAGGCGCTCTATAGTGGTATCCGGTCTTTTTATCCCTTTATTTATAATAATGCCGACTAATTCTGCTAACGCCACGGGGCGATCTGAAGAAGCGCCAATGGCGGTCGCATAGGAAGGCGTTAATCTACCAAAAGGGTAGCCAAGTCGCTGCCAATACAAAGCCATCCTTGCAAATGCATCGCGTTCGATGCGGATATTCAAACGGCGATTTTGGGCGCGGCTATTTCGTGTTTTGAATAACCATTGTGATGTAACTCGACGAGATTCCTCACTTAACGCATAAAGCCTTTCCCACTTGAGATCTGGTGTTTTGATCATCTGTCCGGCCACCCAGACTTCCAAAGGATGTTTATCCAAAAGATAACCGTAATCAGATAGGTCAAAATAGGTTTTGCGATAAGCACTCCAGATTTTGTCGACTAACTTTCCGGAAGAACTTCCAGTTAGTTGGGTCAACCATTCGCCCAGAATTTTGAAATTGGGCGCATCGGTCCAAGCAAAATATAAAATAGCCAGATGCTGTTTTGACTTTGCACGTTTTTGCAATAGATCGTTGACTATTCTATTGGGCGATTTTCCTTTATATTTCCTATAAAATTTCCTCAGATAAATTCCTGCTTCTTCCTCGGCGCTTTGTTCCAAAAAAGCCCTCCTTAAGAAGGACCGCTTGTCTGATATTACAGCCTCAGCATCATAGTTTAACCGAGTTCTATGGTACTTAACTAGATCTTCCATTAGTCGTATAAAAACTAAGTTGACCGAGCGAACAGTCGCTTGTTTCACCGATATTCTGCGCGTATTATCCTTGGGATCGAAGTTTTGAAAGTGATGAGTTCCTCCGCCAGTAAAGAAACGTTCCCCCGGATTAGCTGAATACTTCCTCTCTAATGCCCAAGATAACAGTTCGTCGATGGTTATTTCCTTATTCCAATAGCAAATGTTCATTACCCATCGAGAAATGGGATCTAGTGAACTAGTCTTCAATCGACGGAAGCTAGCTTGATCCAGGTTCCGATATGATTCATAGAGTTCGTTAACGACTTCAAGATAATGGACTAGAGTCCGCAATTTTGCCGTACTTCCCAAGTCAAGTTTCACATCGGTATTGATATCAAATGAACTTGGATAATTGTCAGCCTGTACACGCAGTGCATTACCTGCTGTAGTTTTTTCGTAAAGTAAAAAACTATAAAGCACATTTGAAGGATCGCCGCGATCCAATAATCGTTTAAAATTTAACTTGTTGCGTGTTATGAAATCGTATTTTTCGAGCTGTTTGAAAACGCCCATTACTTTTGATTGAAGCTCAGCATCGATACTAGTGTCCGTTTCTAAAAACAAACGGTTCAACTGGTAGTAACCTGGAATTCCGAGCGAACCGCTCAATTGACTTCTGATTTGATTGACTGCCTTTCGAAATACTGGACGTACCAATACCCCTCCTACATTTTCAGGGTTTAGTGGTACCTTAATTTCCCTTAATAATCTTGCAAACTCGCTATTAATAATATGCGCTTCTTGCAACAAATTGATAAAGAAGTTTACGCGCTGCTGGAGGCCAGAGTAGTCGGTATGCAAAAAATAAGAGGGTGCACGAATTGATATTAACAAGGTCAAGGCTTGTTTATAAATCGTTAACTTTTCCTGGGTGGGGCCCATGGCAGAAAATGCCTCATCAACCTCTCTACGACTTGTTCCAAACCATGCATATAAACCATTTGCTAAACCGTTAACTTCTCCAAAATTTGGAGTCGCAGACAGGGGTAACGAATTGACATAGTCAACAACGATATTTTCCCTGGCTAGGCGTGTATCGCCACCTGCACTGTATGCTTTAATACTTGCCGAGACCATCTGCCGTAGCTTATCAACAGGAGATCCAGTGATTCCTTGCGGTGAATACCTGAATTTTTCGAGTTGGGTGGCGAGTGTACTGCCGCCTTCCCTGCGTGTTTCGATCCCCAATTGTCCAATTCCATACAAAATACTTGCGCGTGACAACCTGCTCCAATCCACAGCGGGGTTAGTACTTATCCCCGCGGGAACCGCAAGTTGCCGGTCTTCAAGGAACAGCAATGTTTTTACGATTAATTCGGGAATTTCCGTATAGCTCTCGAAAATTGGGGTATTAGCCGTTGAGTCGAAAATTGGCTTTCCCGAGCGATCATTGATTTTTAACCCAACCAGGGAAGGTTCCCGGTAGGGAGGCGCTATGCCGTGTTCAACCAATTTCAGCAGACGGGGCGAAAAACTGGATTGTTCTTTGATGCGAAAATCTTCAGCCTCAAGACTTTCAATAAATTGGGGTATTCGGGTATATCCCCTCTGTATGTTAAACGGCCCATATTTCGGAAATATAATATTGTCACTGGAGCCTGGTTCCACGGTAGTGTAAAGATCCTTGGAATAGTCTGCCAGTAGCCAGGATTGGGCCCCAGAAAAACGTATTTCATACCACACCATGACAATTATGGTCACAGTGATGATTAAAAAGAACTTGCTCCAGAAAGCAGCCGATGTTTTCTTGTTTTTATTTTTATACATCTTTTTTTATCTTACATTCTAGGTGGTTGCCCGAAAATGCCAGCCTTATTGGCCGTGACAGATCGGTCTATTTTAATACAACCTATAGGTGAGACAATTAAAAACTAAAAAACTCCCACGAAAAATTATTTTTTCTAGTTCTAGGTACCGGTTGCGGTCTTGATTATCTAATAACTTGGCACTGTATATGCTCTGTCTTTGAGTAGGGCTTCATGTTTGAAGCACCATTTCTCAACGAATTTCGGTAAAAACTACCGATCGGAGGATAGGAAGATGATTGATTCCACCAAGCAATTTTTGAATCACTGTGTAAGGGTTTGTTTATTGAGGGGTTACGGTTGGAAACCGAAGAAAACTATAAGTTTTGGTGAACCCACTGTTCTGTGGCGAGATCCTTTTTCATATGTGTGGGTATCTGAAAAGGCGGCATTAAAATTGTTGACCACTCATGCCATGGATGAATTTAATCGCAGATGAATTGACTATGTTTGTTCGTCGATGATGGATGATAAATAAGTGTCAGATTATTAGCAAAGGGTTGACGTTGGATTTCGTAGACATGACCCTGACAGTTCAAAGGTGACCAAAATTGTCAGGTGTTTTAGGAGGCTAACCTGTGTTTAAGTTTACGGGGCTTTTGGAAAAAGTTTATTGCTGAATTGCAACTCTGCCAAACGTGCGTACAGCCCATCCTGATTCAGCAATTCATGGTGACTGCCAATGGCAACGATTTGACCTTGCTCCATTACTACGATTCTGTCTGCTTTAAGGATCGTGGCTAAGCGGTGAGCAATAACAATTGTGGTGCGGTTTTTCATCAGATGTTCCAGTGCTTCCTGTACCCGTTGTTCACTTTCGGCATCAAGAGAGCTAGTTGCTTCGTCCAATAGTAGAATGGGGGCGTTTTTTAACATTGCCCGGGAGATTGCGATGCGTTGCTGCTGTCCTCCAGATAAGCGTACCCCGCGTTCACCTAAAAAACTATGATATTCATCCGGCAGCCCGTTAACAAATTCATCAGCCACTGCGGCTACTGCGGCGTTTCGAATTTCATCATCGCTTGCCATTGGGTTACCATAACGGATATTTTCCAAAACATCGGCAGCAAATAACACTGTTTCCTGGGGAACGATACCAATGTTTTTTCGAAGGTGTTTTGGATCGACCTTTGATATGTCTACGTCACCTATTTTGATGGTACCACTTTGTGGGTCATAAAACCGAAGCAGCAGTTGGAAAACTGTGCTTTTCCCTGCTCCAGATGGCCCTACAAGTGCGACGGTCTCGCCCGATTCGACCTCAAGTGAAAAATTGCTTAATGCGTCGTGTCCAGGACGTGATGGATACGAAAACTTAACGTTTTTAAATTGAATTTTTTCGGTGCACCTTTCTGGAAACAACAAGGGACATTTAGGAGCATTGATTTGCGATTGACTATTCAATAATTCGAGCAATCGTTCCATTGCGCCGAGCGCTCGTTGAATATCCCCCCAGACTTCACTCAATGCAGCGGTACTGGTGGCAACGACAATCGCATATATTAGGAACTGGCCTAGCTCGCCATTCGTCATGCTGCCGGTGATCACGAATTGAGCGCCGATCCACACTACCACAATAACGGCGCTGAACACGATAAAAACCGCAAACGCTGTGAGTAACGCACGGGCAAGTAGTCGCCGTTTGGCTGTCACGAAAGTCGTTTCAACCGAACGTGCAAACTGAGTGCTGTGAAATTCCTCCAAGGTAAAAGACTGTACCATTTGAATCGCATTCAGGGTTTCACCGGCTATGGCGCTAGATTTTGCGGTACAGTCTTGATTTAAGCGGGATAGTACACGTACTTTTCGTCCAAAAAAGATTAAGGGCAAAATCACAAAGGGGATGATGACAAGAATCAATCCTGTCAGATGGGGGCTGGTAACCATCAGCATCACCAGACTGCCTATTAGCATGAATGAGCTACGTAATGCGATAGAAATCCCTGCGCCCACCACTGCTTGGACCAACGTGGTATCGGTTGTTAGCCGTGATAAAACTTCGCCGGTTCGGGTAACTTCGAAAAAGGTTGGATCCATCCGAATAATATGTCGGTAGACGGCTGTACGGATATCTGCCACGATTCTCTCGCCCAGCCACATCACTAGATAAAATCGGGTTGCGGAGAATATGGCAATGATAATGACAAGTCCCAGGAGTACTAAAAAATGCTGGTTTATGGATTTTGCATGTTCTTCGAAAAATCCTTGGTCAATGACTTCGCGTACGGAGAGAGGCAAGGCCAGCATAGCGCCTGCGGCGATGCTCAACGCCAAAAATGCCAATATGAACCTAAGTTTGTAGGGTCTAAAAAAGGCGGTGATCGACTTTAGTGTGTTGGTATTGGAATATTGGATTCGATCGTCCCTATGTTGATCATTCAGATTAACCTTAACATCGTTGATTCTTGGTGTTCAATGAGCGATTGATCACACCATAATATTGAGATATAAGTCTACCTGTTTCCCATCAGGGGAACTAAGGATTTAGGGTTAAGTTATAGCTATTTAAAATAGTGTTAATAGATTCCTTTATTTTATATGCAACCCCATAAGACAACATTGAGGTCGTGGAGTAGCAACGGGTGAGAAATGCAGGTAGTCTTTTGTTCCTATGAATTATCATCGATACTATTAACTGGATGAATATTCGGATCATATCCATACGTTTGGGGATTGGTACGGCCGTTGTTGGTTTGGCAATGGTGCTGATGGTAGGTTACGTGTTATATGCCTCCCTCCCTGATTTAACTGGTGAGGTCTCGATTCAGGGGATTGAACTGCCTGCTGAGGTGGAATTTGATCGATTCGGGATCCCTTCGATATCGGCTTCATCTCGCTCTGATGCCTTCAAGGTATTGGGCTTTTTAATTGCACGTGATCGACTATTTCAAATGGATTTAATGCGTAGAAAAAGTGCAGGACTGCTCGCGGAGTTGTTTGGAGAGCCGGCGGTTCAAACCGATATCTTTCAGCGTAAATTGGGCTTAGGAGCGGCAGCCAGGGATATTGTTAGAAATCTACCCTGGGACCAAAAAAAAGTACTTCTTGCTTACGTCGAAGGTGTCAATGCTTATATACAGCATACGGAAACTTTGCCGTTTGAATTTGTTACTTTGGGATATCATCCAGAACCATGGAAACCTGAAGATAGTATGTTGGTGGCGCTTGCGATGTTTCAACAGCTTAGCTGGAATCAACATGATGAACGCATGCTAACGGTTATGAGGACAGTGCTTCCGCCTGAGGTTGTCGCTTTTTTTACTCCGGATAGTGATGAATTTGACAGTGTGTTGCTTGGGGGACAGGAATCACGGCGTCCAATACAACCTATTCCAATAAAAGCTCTTAGTTCTTTATTACAGTCGGTAACGGCTAAGACCGATGTGAATGTCGTAACTACGAATTCTGCTTGGATTGGTTCCAATCAATGGGCGGTGAGCGGTACCAAAACTGTCGATGGTAGAGCTATATTGGCTAACGATATGCATTTGGCGTTGACGGTACCCAATCTCTGGTACCGTGCAAAGATTCATTATGATGATATTGAACTTTCCGGAATGCTGATACCCGGACTTCCGCTTTTCATTGCTGGTACCAACAACAAAATTGCATGGGGCCATACCAATGTGCTTGCTGATGTACTTGATTTGGTGACTTTGGAAATTAATCCGGGTAATTCTTCAGAATATCTTAGTCCTGATGGTTGGAAATCATTCGTAACTGTAAAGGAAACTATTAAGGTTAAAAATAACGATGCTCGGGTGATCGAAATAAAAAAAACCATTTGGGGACCGGTAGATTCGAAGCCACTGTTGGGACAACCGGTCGCTGTCCGTTGGACTGCAGTGTTACCGGATACCGTTAATATGGAAATGCTGTATTTGGATAAGGTGGAGACCTTGGAACAAACCATCAGCATTTTTAACCGTTCGGGTATTCCGCCGACCAATATTATGCTGGCAGACGACCAAGGAAGGATTGCTTGGACCTTGGCTGGAAAATTTCCTTTACGGCATGGATTTGACGGTTCCACTAGCCATTCATGGAGCACAGGTAGTGTTGGTTGGGATAGTTACATAAATCCTGAGGAACTACCTAAAGTTATCGACCCGCCTACAGGTTTTCTAGCGACTGCGAATAATCGTACTTTGGGGTCTCAGTACCCTTATGTGATTGGTCATAATTATGCACATAGCTATAGGGCATTCCGGATTAGTCAACGGTTGAAGAATATGAAGCAAATTGAGGAAACCGATATGCTAAAGCTCCAATTGGATACCAAAACGGAGTTTTATGAGTTTTATAGAAATCTAGCTCTTTCAGTATTGACCGAAGAGGCGGTTGGAGAAAACACAGATTTGTACGATGTTCGACAAGCGCTCACGCAGTGGGATGGGAAAGCTGATGTTAACAGTGAGGGATTGCCCGTTTTAGTAGAGTTTCGAAGACGCTTAGCCCACCAAGTCATCACGCCGTATCTGAGTGCTTGTCTGCAGCGGGATCCATCGTTTTTTTACCGGTGGTATAAGATGGAAACGCCGTTACGGCGTTTATTGACAGAAAAAGTTCCAGCGATTTTGCCGAATCGTCGCTATGGAAATTGGGACGCATTGATCGTGGAAACCCTAAAGGAAAGCATCATCAATTTAAAAGGTAAATTTGCCGTCAGGTCAATAGCCGATCTTAATTGGGGATATACCAACTCACTTGCTATTTCCCATCCTTTTAGTCAGGTTTTGCCAATTCTACGCTATTTTCTGGATATGCCTATTCGAGAAATGTCTGGGTGTAACTATTGTGTCAATGTGGTGGTGAAAAAGTATGGAGCGACTGAGAGAATGGTGATTTCGCCTGGAAAATCTGAAGATGGCATTTTGCATATGCCTACGGGCCAATCGGGTCACCCGCTTTCACCACATTATGACGACCAGCATTGGTATTGGGAACGGGGATTGCCGCTACCATTTAAGCCTGTACCTTCAGAAAGTATCCTGCACGTTGTTTCTAAAAGGTAGAGGTGAAGGTCGGGTTTCTTCAGGTATTATTTTGGTTTGAGGGACGGCAATACGTCGAGAAGTTCCTGTACCGTTTGGGGACGCTTAGTGGGATCGACTCGTAAAGCCCAATCGATCGCTTCGAGCAATTCGGTTGAATATTGTCGATTAAAGGCTTTAACTGCAGGTACAAGCGTATCGTTAGATGTTCGCTCTGATGCCCGAGGTGGTGGTTTTCCTACTATACAGTTATGCATACTAGCACCAATCGCGTAAAGGTCACTCCAAGGGCCTATCTGGCCACTGGAACCATACTGTTCTGGTGGGGAAAACCCTTGGGTTAACACTTTACCTAGTCTATCTTCCTGACCGTTCGGAAATGGATGGACAGCTCCAAAGTCTAAGAGCATGGGGTCGCCACCGGGTCGAATCAAAATATTTTCGGGCTTAATATCGAGGTGTAACAAGCTATTAGAGTGAATGGCATCGATACCACTCAATAATTTTGGGAATACGGTGAGTAAAAAATCCTCACTCAATGGGCCTTTTCTGTCGTTAATATGGAAGGCGAGATTTTTTCCGTAATCATAGGTCATGACGATATAGACCGTAGAATTCTCTTGGAAAAAATTGATGACTTCGACGATATTTGGATGTTTTAATTTAGCTAGGATTTTTGCTTCCTCGACAAATAACCTTCTTCCTTTCAAAAATAAAGCGCGATTTTCATCGGTTTTAGGGGCAACAACATTACCCCAAGTACGATGGGCAATCCGTCGAGGCAAATATTCCTTGATTACAACCTGGTACTGATCTGATAATTGACGGGCTAGGTAGACTGAACTAAACCCGCCATCGGCCAAGGGTCGTTCGATCATGTAGTTATCCACAATGGTACCGGGCTCCAGAAAATTCCAATTACTGTAGGCTGTCTGGTCTTTTTGGTTCAACATAAGGAATTAGTATTTTCTATTGTTTTTACAGCTTTTTTTGTAACTTTTAGTATAGGTGAATATTCAATGATTCGAAGTATGACTGCGTTTGCTACCGAAAAATCGGAAATTGATTCTTGGTCAATCAGTTGGGAATTACGTTCTGTTAATCATCGATTTCTTGATCTATCGTTGCGGTTGCCAGAAAGTTTTAGATTTTTAGAACCGAAGATAAGGGATGCAACTTCACTCATGTTAAAAAGGGGAAAGATTGACTGCACGTTACAATGCGCAGAAAAAGAGGTCGAATCAACGCAACTACGTGTCAATGATGTGGCGCTCAAACAATTGCTTTCCTTAATTCAAGAGGTAGAAGACACTGGTATCGATGCAAAGGCGTATAGCGCTCTGGATGTTCTAACATGGCCAAATATTCTTCAAGAGGAAAAAGTTGATGGCGAGCTATTGGCAGATCCCATACTTCAAATATTAAAAGTTACTTTGGAAAACCTGGTGAATGCCCGTGAGCGCGAGGGCGCTCGGTTGCACAGTTTGATCGATGAGCGGTGCACTTTGTTGGCAAAACAAGTTTTGGCAGCGCGACAGCGGATCCCCATTGTGATAAAAAACATCCGAGAGAAAATGGAATCTAGGTTGGCTGAAATTTCTTTGTCTCCAAACGCGGATCGATTGGAACAGGAAATGGTCTATCATGCGCAAAAAACTGATATAGCCGAAGAATTGGATCGTCTTGATAGCCATATTGGTGAAGTTAGGCAAGTTTTGGCAGGCCAAGAGTCTATCGGCCGGCGTTTGGATTTTATGATGCAGGAAATGAATAGGGAAGCTAATACCTTGGGTTCAAAATCGGTGGATACAACGACAACTAAGATCTCGGTGGAGATGAAGGTGCTGATCGAACAAATGAGAGAACAGGTACAAAACATAGAGTAGAGGGTTAAAATAGATTCTTATGTCTACATTGTATAGTTCGATTAAAGGTCAATGACATCAGGAACCTTGTTTATTTTATCAGCGCCTTCGGGAGCCGGAAAAACGAGTTTAGTGACTTCTTTGAGTCGCTGTTTGGGTGGGCTCGCTGTGTCAATTTCCCATACTACTCGCCCACCACGTCCGGGAGAAATCGATACGCAAGATTATTTTTTTGTGGATCAGGAATGTTTCAACAAAATGGTAGCCGAGGATGCATTTTTGGAATTTGCTGAGGTTTTCGATCATAGCTATGGGACTTCGTCGGAAATCGTTAAAAAATCATTAGCATCGGGATCTGATATGATATTGGAAATTGATTGGCAGGGTGCGCAACAAGTCCTTAAGAAATTACCTGACGCAGTTTGCATTTTTATTCTCCCGCCATCATTGCGGGAGCTTGAGCGACGTTTGACGGGTAGAGGACAAGATAGTAAAGATATCATCGATCGACGTATGTCTAATGCGTTGTCAGAAATTTCCCATTACGATGAATACGAGTTTCTAATTGTTAACGATGATTTTGATCAGGCTTTAGAGCAACTTAAATCAATAATTTTGGTATCCCGGCTTAAACGGAAGCCGCAAAGTTCACGTTTAGAGTCTTTGCTTGATGATTTATTAGGGATTGTTTCTGAGAAGAACTAATCAATAAGCTTAAATAATAGCGCTGTAGACTGGGTTAATGAAATGCAGGAAATCCGTCTTGGAATTAGTAGTTGCCTATTGGGTGCGCCAGTTAGATACGATGGTCGGCACCAAAGAAACTCCTATATTGTTGATGTATTGAGTCGAAATTTTGAATTAGTGTCTATTTGCCCGGAAGTCTCGATAGGGATGGGTGTACCCCGGCCCCCTATTCAATTGGTGATCTGGAGTAAAAAAAATGATATTCGGGCAATAGGTGTGGAAAACCGGGAATTAGATGTAACCCAGGCATTAATGGATTTCGGTAGAGATACTATCTTAAAACTCGAAAATATCAGTGGATATATATTAAAAAGTGGATCACCCAGTTGTGGGAAAACGGTAAAAATACATAATAAAATGGGCAAACCGATTGACGAAGGGGTGGGATTGTTTGCTCGCGTTTTGATGGATAACTACCCTCTATTGCCAGTGGTGGACGAGAATTCGTTGGTCGATCGGGATTCGAGGGGAAGTTTCCTCGACAGAGTTTTTTCATACCATCGTCAAATGTCTTTGGCCCATGTTGCTCTGGATCACAAAGCAGCAAAAGGTAAAATTATTGACAATTATCAGTAAGGTAATCGAACTTGGTTTCAAATGGTTTGTGGACTCTTTGCCTTGAGTAGTATTTCACGGCAAATCGTCTGGTGGTAGCGAAAGCGAGTCTTCAGTTGAGCGATTTAAGCATCGCTTATTTCTATTTTACAAACAAGTCAAAATAAAAAACGCTCAATCCTCATGAATATTCTCTTGAGAGAATACGGCCGCGTTGTATGGCGAAAAAAATATTTCTTTTTTCTGACGTTACTCGCTTTGTCGATTGCTACGACATTGGATTTATCTGTTACGGTTTTTTATAAAAATATTGCCAATGGATTAACCGAACCCTATTCGGAAGCAACCCTTGAAATGTTACTTGAAAACTTAACTTTCATAGGTTTTTTCTACGCAGCCGTATGGTGCTCGTGGCGATTGCTTGAAATAGGCATTATTCCGCTAGATGGCGGTGGAGTTAATCTGTTGGAAAAGCGTTGCTTCGAGGTCCTTCAAAAACAAAAATATACTTTCTTCGAGAACAACTTTTCGGGAAGTTTGATCAAGCAGGCCAATCGATTCTCGAGTTCGTTCGAAATCCTAATGGATTGGTTTCTATTTCACTTTTTCCAGAGTGTTGTTGCGATTGTTGTTTCATTTGTTATTTTCTCTCAGCAACAAACTGAATTTGCGTCCTATTTTCTAGTTTGGGTGGTTGCCTTTATTTCATGGAACGTCGGTTTTTCTATTTGGAAACTTCGTTACGACAAGGAAGTTGCGAAATGGGATTCCAAAGTTGGTGGTGCATATTCTGACGCCATCAGCAATATATTTGTTGTTAAAAGTTTCGCATTGGAATCTACTGAGCAATCACATGTAGAACAGGCGTCGGATACTGTTTACAAGAAAAAGAAAATCGCCTGGATATTGATGTTTGTTTCGTTTGCGGTTCAAGGGTTGATGACATTCGGTATAGAGCTGGTGCTTATTTATTCGATGATCACTAAATGGAAAACAGGCCAGTTCCAGGTGGGTGAGTTTGTGTTGTTTCAATCAATACTACTGACGTTAATCCATCGATTGTGGGAGTTTGGACGCAATCTTAGAAACTTCTTTACAGCTGTGGCAAATGCGTCGGAAATGGGTGAAATATTCCAGCAAAATGATATTGAGAAGGATCGTGAAACATCCACAGCATTGAAGATCAAAAACGGTGACATTTTTTTTGATCGGGTTACCTTCAAATATCCGAGCAATAAGCAAAATTCTATCGACCTATTTGAAAACTTTTCGCTCAACATTAAAGTGCGTGAAAAAGTCGCATTAGTGGGGTCGACTGGGTCTGGAAAAACTTCATTAACGAAGCTGTTGCTTCGATATATTGAACCTCAAGATGGAGCAATATATTTTGATGGAATAGATGCCAAAGATTTTACACTGAATTCTTTGCGTAGCCAGATTTCGCTTGTCCCACAACAACCCGAATTATTCCACCGTTCTATTCGTGAGAATATGACCTTGGGCAAGCAGATTTCGAACGCTGAATTGATGGAACTTGCCAAAAAGTCCCGTTGTTTGGATTTTATAGAAAACCTATCCGAGAAATTTGAAACCCAGGTTGGTGAACGAGGAGTAAAACTCTCCGGCGGGGAAAAACAACGTATTGCTATTGCACGTGCCTTTTTGGAAGAAGCGCCAATCTTAGTTTTGGACGAAGCGACTAGCGCACTGGACTCGTTAACTGAAAAACAGATCCAAGTTGCCATTTTCGAACTCATAAAAGAGAAAACCGCTATTGTTATAGCCCACCGCCTTTCGACGATATTACGAATGGATCGAATACTGGTGCTAGATGGAGGATGCATAATAGAGGAAGGTACACACCATGCGCTGCTGGAAAAACGAGGCAAATACTTTGCTATGTGGGAACAGCAGAGTGGTAACTTTTTTGATGTTTCTTGAGTCGCTACTAACTTTACGACCTAACTTTTACAATGACTATCGTTATCCTACTGAGATCATCCGCCATACGGTTTGGTTTTATCACCGGGTTTGATCTCTGCTAGATGTATTGCGGTTTACGAGTGACTATGGATTAAACGGCGCGTTTTATT
>CAZZET010000044.1:0-26054 GCA_964653275.1 uncultured Methylococcales bacterium | reverse complement strand
GTTATGCTACTTACGGTGGTCTATTTGATTATTGCTCCCGTTATCATCGACCCATTATTTAATGACTTCAGGAGACTAGACGATATTAGGCTGGAAAATCGGCTTCAGCATCTTGCTCGGAGTGCAGGTATAGACAATTTGGAAATTCTGATATCCGATGCAGGCCGACGGTCAAATGCAATGAATGCATATTTCACAGGATTTAGCAGCACTCAGCGCATTGTATTATTCGATAATTTGGTTAACAATTTCGACGCGGACGAAATTGTGGTTATAGTCGCGCACGAAATTGGTCACTGGCGAGAAAGGCATATTTACAAAGGATTTGCAGCGGGAATAATCGGGGTGTGCTTAGGGCTTTTTATTAGCCACCTCATACTAGGCTGGTTCGTTCAAAATAAGATTGGCAAGATTTCTAGCCGCAAAGATCCAGGGTTAGCTATTCCCGCGTACGGTTTATATGTCCTATTGATGTATGCGGCGATGATTCCTAGCAACTGGTTGTCACGGCAAATGGAGATACAGGCAGACCTAGTTTCTCTTGACCTAATTCAAAACCCAAAAACTTTCATTCGGGTACGAAATCTCTTTGCACATAAAAACCTAATGGAAGTTCTCCCTTCTGCTTGGGTTGAATTTACTTTCTACACGCACCCATCAAACGCGAAACGCATCCTGATGGCTAAAAAACATAAGCGAACCGAGTGAAAATATTTAAAGAAATCACCTTGCGCCGAGGCTCACTTCTGCCAAACTGACCCTCGCACGTTCCATTTAAATATGATTTAAGCCTGATACTCCCCGAGATCACACAGTAATACGAGAGCCACGTATTTTGTGGAACGATAAAACCCTGGTTGGGAAGTCAAGCAGGGGGTAATAGCATCTTAGCTATCATATTTTACGCATCCTGATATTTATCCATTTCTCTAAATTGGTCCAGCGCTTTTTTGACACGTTTGCTAACTTCCGGTTTATTGAGTTCGTTATTACTGTAACGGCGATCTAATAAACCTTCTGATACTAAAGCGTCTTTAATCCACCGTTTAGCGAATCGGTAGTTGGTTGGGTTGGACGCCGTTTCACCGGTTTCGGGGTTCTTGTACACCGATGCGGCTACTTTCGTTTCCTCAGCGCTACCGGATGCGGTTACCGGTTTCGGTGTTGCTTTTGGCTTTGGTTGTACTTTAGTCGGCTTCTTGCTGGTACCTGTTTCAGTTTTCGGTGCCCCAAATGAAGGGATATCTCCTGAAGAGTTAGCCAGCATATATATAATATAGGCAATCAAAATAGCGATTAAGACAATCAGTACAGTTGACATTTCGATCCTCCGACACGTCGATTAAAAAAGTTTGTTATTACTACCAGGGCACCCAGCCAAGGCATTTATTATTCAAAACGCGGTCGTTAAAAAACTCTATTTTCAGGCAGTCTAGAGCGCGTTCCTCCAAAGGTAGGTATTCTTGACCATTTTAATCAAATACTCAATAGTTTTGAGCAATCTTGAGGACAAAAACACAAATTTATGGATTGAACGGGAATGTTTTGATCGAATTTAGCTTAATAATGGCTGTTAACACTATTTAATCACCTAAAACACATGCATACTTGTTGTCCTACCGTATTAAATGCCGAAAGGTCTATGCGAACCTGATCGGAGATGAAGGGACTACTGTGGAAATGGCGTTGCAACCATTTTTCCTCTCAATGGCGTCTATTAGAAAGCTTCCGAATACTTGAGCGTAGCAAAATGAAAACAATTTCTCGAGAAGAATATCATCGTTTATTCGACGGAAACACAAAGATTTTGGAAAAAGACAAATTTGGTAAAAAAGTTGTTGAAACATCGGACAAAAAGATCATTAAAATTTTTCGTTTGAAAAGCTATTTTTCTTCAGCTTTTCTAAATCCCTATGCAGTACGATTCAAAAAAAACGCTGAATGCTTAAAACACCTTGGGATACCAACCGTCACGGTTGATAAAATTGCTTATTGTCCAGAAGAAAAACGCTACATCATAATTTACCAAAAACTGGAAGGATCTACTTTACGCCAGGTCTTCGAGCATTCATACGATCCGGGACTCTTACTGAAACTGGCAAAGTTTATAGCTAACCTACATCGAAACGGGGTATATTTTCGGTCACTTCATTTGGGAAATATCCTATTGATGGAAAAAGATAAATTAGGGCTGATCGACATTGCCGACATGAGGGTTTTAAGAAAATCTCTGTCGCCTCGATTAAGAGTTCGAAATTTTCGGCATCTCGTGCGTTATGCCGATGATGTTTCCATCATTAAACAATTTGGATTAAGTTGTTTTTTGGTACATTATCTCAAAAATGCCAATCAAAGCTCCAAATGGGAAATTAAATTTCACAGATACTGGAAAAGTATGAAATTACCGATGTAGGCTGTGATGCGGGAATAGCGAAATTACGGATAGAAATCCATTTCAACTAATTTTTCCGATAAAATGGCTAAAGGGTATATCTATTAGCCACCTATAATCTTAAAAACCGTCTCAAAACAGCTAATCTCATGACGGTTTCTATTCTTGAAAACCTCCTAGAAATCCATTTCAGCCTATTTTTCTACCAATAACTGGCCAAATGGACAATGTCTTCGCCCGAATTGTCAATTGGGTTTACACTTTTGGTGATTGGTTTTGTATAAAGTTAATATCTCTTTGAATTAATTAGGGAAATATTATTGGCTTAATCTGTGCTGTATGCAGATTATGAACTTAAAAAAACTGATCACGATTGTTATTTTGTCTTTTAGCTGCCTTGTTTCAGCTGATTCACTTCCCTTTGTCCAACAGACATTAATGTCTAAGGCAGTTCGCTATGAACGTGCTCTTGGTGTCAAGCAGGACTATAGGGAAGCTTATCGTTTATATTGTTTAGCTGCGATTCAAGGAGATAAGGATGCTGTTTTTAGCATCGGATGGCTTTACTTTAATGGCAGAGGAGTCCCGCGTGATTTAGAAATCGCGGTCGGTTGGTTTCAACGGGCTGCAAATATGGGTAGTCAACATGGCCAGATGATGTCAAAGCGCTTTGAAAACGTCTCGCCCCAAACCGATAAATCTTGTCCTATTTTCAAGCCGGGAATGTCTGTTTCAAAACAGCAAGTTGAAACTTGGGTTCGTGTAATAGCGCCTGAATTCAGTATAGACCCGGCCTTGGTTCTCTATGTGATTGGGACCGAGTCAGCATTCAACTACGCGGCATTATCGTCAAAAAACGCCCACGGTTTAATGCAATTGATCCCCGCAACTGCCAAACGATTTGGTGTAAAGGATATCTGGAACCCAGTGCAGAACATTACAGGGGGTGTGGCGTATTTAAACTGGTTAATGCGTCATTTTAACGGTAATGTTAAATTCGTGTTAGCCGCTTATAATGCGGGCGAATCGGCAGTTCGGCGATATAAGGGCATTCCTCCATACCGTGAAACTCAGAACTATGTACGTAAGATTATCGGCAATTATCAAAAAACCATTCACCCTGTCCCTGCCGCGTAAACTCAGATAAGACACATGCAAGGAATAGCAATAAAGCCTATTTTATCGTAGATTGAACACGTTAATAGAGAAGCCACTAATGGATACGCGCTATCGCCATAGTGGAAAATCGACTAGAAACCTTGGTTAGCATTAGAAGCCCAAACCCAAAACATAAATCAACAAAAGCCTGCTAGGATAATAAATAGAATTTCACTAGTTTATTAATCCGCAAACTACAATGGCAAACGCTGCTAGTAATACAAATACGTATATTTCCGAACACGCTTTAAATACCAAATCAAATTCGTCCGAAGTAATTAATGAGTTACTTGAAGGCCTGCGAAAAACTGCGGATGATGTTGTGCCACGATTTTTGGCTACTATGCCACCGGCCTATTTTCATGATACCAATCAATATACTCGATTAAACCATATAAAGGCGATTATCGCGGCGGAGGCTAGCGATTTATCCCAAGCGTTAACACTATGGGATGAGGAAAGACAGTGTTACACCTTTATTAGTGATAGAAGTTACCCCGGACAGCTAAGCGACTTCGTGCAACGTTTACCGAACAAAAAGCCACTGAGTTCGGCTCACGTATACACAGCAAGCGATAGTAGCCGGGTGTTGGATGTTTTCGATTTTGGTGATCGTATTCCCTTTGATTCTAAGAATTCGATCCAAAACGCTAAAACTACCTTTGTTCTGGAATATGGGCAACAACAAGGAGGCATAGACGACATACGTCAATTCCAAGAACACTTTGATACTTGTTCGGCTGACTACCTTCTAACGACTCCTCCCGAACAAATTTGTAAACAGTTCCATCTGGTAGAGGATATTCGTCACTCTGGAAATAGCCAAGTCCGATTGGAAAACAGAAGCGAACTAGGGTTGAGTAGTATTGCTGTTGGTGTCTGTCATGTGGACCAGAGATTGTTGTTTGAGCGCATTACCCGATACCTTGGGCAACATGGTATTGATATTCAGCGTGCTTATCTCGATAGTTTCGAAAAAGACGATTCTACAGTCATTTCATTACTCAGCTTTCTCGTTCACAAATCAGGGGAAATCATAGATCCCAATAGCGCACAATGGCAACGAATGAAACGTGATCTTAATCGACTAATTTATCTCGATGAATTAGTTTTAGAACTTTCTTATCATTTGCCCGGGCATGATCTTTTACAAGCTGAAACCCTAGTTGCGCTTAGTCATTTAGTGCATCAGCTATTAGTCAAACGTGATTCCTTAGCATTTTCTCGAGAACGTATTTCACAAACAGTGTTGCGCTATGCCAAATACTCTCAGGAAATTGCAGTCTTTTTTCTGCTCCGGTTTAAAACTGTTGGCTATTCTGATTTCTCCAAAAATGCTTCGCAATTGATAGAGCGATTCAATACTGGTGTTGAAAATCCGGATGATTATGAGATTCTTCGAACCCTTCTCAGCGCAGTGGAGATGACACTACGCTGTAATGTATACGCTCCAAATCGCTTTGCATTGGCAATGCGTATCGATCCTTCTTTTTTGAAGGCACAAGGGCGAGAAGAAAATCCCTTCGGTGTATTCTTTATTTCGGGACGTGGATTCGATGGATTCCATGTGCGTTTTCGCGATATTGCGCGCGGCGGAGTCCGAATTGTTCGTCCGCTGGGCCGGGAGCAATACGCGCTTGAAACTGAACGATTGTATGATGAAACGTACGGATTGGCTCAAGCCCAACAACTTAAGAACAAGGATATACCCGAAGGAGGGGCTAAAGGTGTTATCTTAGCGCACCCTAAGAGTAGCCGCGAATGGGTCGGCCGCGCTTATATAGACTCATTGCTTGATCTTACCGTTAACGGTTCCGAACAAAAACGATTTAATAAAGATTTCTATGGGCAGGATGAATTACTTTATCTTGGCCCCGACGAAAATATGTCCAATAGTCTAATTAATTGGACGGTTGAACGCGCGCACGATAGAGGACATCCTATTCCGAATGCTTTTATGAGCTCTAAGCCTGGCGCTGGTATCAATCATAAGTTATATGGTGTTACGAGTGAAGGTGTTACTGTTTTTCTAGAAGCTGCCTTACGGAACTGTGGTATCGATCCACGCCAACAAAGTTTTTCAGTTAAGATGACTGGCGGTCCTGACGGTGATGTGGCAGGAAATGAAATTCGACTGCTACACCGAGAATTTGGTGATAACGTCCATATAGTGGGTATCGCTGACAGTAGTGGGTGCATCGAAGACCCAGATGGTTTAAATGTCGAGGAACTTTTACGCCTAGTTGAAGAAGAACTTCCAGTACAGTATTTTGATCCAAAAAGATTGGGTTCAGGTGGTAAAAAATTAACAATCGATCAACCTGGAGGTATGCACGCACGAAATACTCTTCACAACCGGTTAATGGCAGACGCGTTCATACCAGCTGGCGGCCGACCCCGTACTATTGATGAAAGCAATTGGAACCATTTTCTAAATGATAAGGGCGAACCATCGAGTCGAGTAATTGTGGAAGGTGCTAATCTGTTTATTACCCCGGAAGCACGGCAAAAACTATCGGAACAAGGTGTAATCATAATCAAAGATAGTTCGGCGAATAAATGTGGTGTGATTTGTAGTAGCTACGAAATTGTTGCCAGTATGTTACTCATTGAAGAAGATTTCTTAAAAATTAAAGATCGGTTTGTTCAAGAGGTGCTAGATAAACTGCGTGAATTAGCAAAACTTGAGGCCGAATCATTGTTTCGAGAACAGCGACATAAACCCAATGCAGCGCTACCGGAATTGAGTGGCCGCACCAGCCATGCAATTAACCGCGCCACCGATGCGATTACTCAAGTCATCGAGACGATGGAAGAGAAAGACCTTGTGCTGACTCATCGGTTGGTAAAGGAACACTTACCACCGGTACTCACCGAAACTGTGGACAATCTTTTTAACCGTATCCCGATTGCATTTCTTACTCGCATTATTGCCTCGGAACTCGCAAGCCGGATTGTTTACCGAGAAGGCATTGACTGGTTTGAGCAAATGTCTGAGAAAGCTATCGCAGAACTTGCAGTTCGTTATCTTCGTGCGGAAGATGCGATGAAGCAGTTGGTTATTGAGATTGAGAATTCGACTCTACCCAATCGTGAACGGATTGCGGAACTCTTGAATGGCGGTGGGGTTGCTGCTGCTTTAAAAGATGGTGATTACCAATCTATTTGATCGATCTGTTTTGCTCGCAACATGGAGTGAACAAGTGGTGTGCTACTGAGGATGTATTCAAAAGCTTAATATTCATAGACAACTATGGGTTAATTTTGGAATCTTCGCCACTAGCGCAATGTACTGGAAATAAGGGTTCTGCTGATCAAGTCGAAATCATAATCGGGTAATTCGCCTCAAACAACATAGCTTCAATACCTTTCGCTTGTTTTCCTCAGCATATGGACTTGGTTTTTTAGATACCATAGAATCAAATAGCGTCGACGTCTGCCGACGATAGTATTTTTTGTTCGAAGGTACTGGATAAGAACGGGTACTATAGGTGGGATATTGAGGGTAATCTGCTTTTACCTCTAACATACCAAAAACTTCAATGTTAAGATTCCTATTGCTTTTATTTTTGCTGGTTTCAGGAGTCAACATCTATGCTGCACCAAAACTAATTGTTGTATTTGTCGTCGATCAATTGCGCCGGGATCGGGTTACTGAAGAATTGCCAGGAGCCCTTGGTAAATTGTCTCGGGAAGGTAGAGTTTTTGTTGATGCTGATCTTGACCACGGTATTACCACCACGTGTTCTGGTCATGCGGTAATCTTGACTGGCATGTCTCCTGGGCGCGCGGGCATTCCAGGCAATACCTATACCGATCATGAGTCCTTTGAAACGCGGTATTGCGTTGATGACAACAATAATGCCTATCGCGAATTGGGTGGTCATGGTAATCGGTCACCACGCAATTTAAAGGTGAGTACTTTTGGTGATTGGCTTAAGTCTCATTATCCAAATTCCCGAGTTTATTCGGTTGGCGGCAAAGACCGTGCGGCCATTACAATGGGCGGACATAATGCTGATGGCGTCTATTGGTACAATCGGTTTACGGGTAGATTTACGTCCAGCGGTTACTATACAGCTTCTCTTCCTGAATATATTGAAAGATTTAATGGAATAGACCCGCTACTAGATGGCCATTTGAAATCTGTGCCGGAAACCTGGGAGCATCCAGAAGGGTCTTATCGCGAAGACGATTATCCTGGCGAATCAGATGAGATTGGTAGAGTGAGTGGTCACCCTTTGGCTCAGGGTGACGAAGAGGATATATATTGGCAAGTATACAGATCCCCAGTAATCGATACACAAACGATCGCACTCGCGAAACTTATTCGCGACCACAAAAAATTAGGCGAAGGACCCGAACCCGATTTATTAATCATTACCTTATCGGCAACAGATACTGTAGGCCATCTTTACGGTCCTCGGAGTGCCGAATCCGAAGATACCCTAAAGAATATAGATACAATGTTGGATGGATTTATTATAGATCTTGAAACCAACCTCGGCATTGGTAATGTACTTGTCACTTTGGTTGCAGATCACGGTGTTGCGGAATTACCCGAGTATAGAACAGAACATGCTATTAACACCTGTCCGAAGAAAGGTAGAATACCTATTTGGCCCTTTCTGCTTGGGATAAACTGGGATGTCTACTGGCGATATACCTTTCCTTTTGATTTGCCAGATAATTTAATTAAGCTCTCAGCTTCGGACATTTCGCTCAGTAGAAAATATATTGCAGAAAATGGTCTTAATTATGATGAAGTTGTGGAATCCCTCGATAAGATATTATCAGAAAAATCGATAATCAAAGAAGCTTGGACGAGAAAAGAGATACGAGAAGGAAATACAGAAATAGCACGCTTATTGAGAAACTCTCAAACGGATGATAAGAGTAGCGATATTGTGTTTCAGCTACACCGTGACTGTATTCTAACTGTGGACGAGGGTACAACCCATGGGTCAGTTTATGATTACGATCGGGACATTCCAATGATATTTTACGGTTGGGGAGTAACGCCGGGTAAAATATCGGGTAAGGCTCATAGCGTTGACATAGCTCCGACACTGGCACGTCACATTGGTATACAAATGCCTTATGGTCTGGAGGGTAAACCTTTAGATTTAACTGAACAAATGACCGGGTCAAACAATTAGTTTCGATATACTCTACAAACTACATCGGTGAAGCCACAGACAAGCAGAACATCCTTACCGACGTCTTCTACCTGCTTTTGACGAGTTTGTATTTCGGCGCAACCGCGAAGAAATCGATCGTTTGTCCTGATTAGATGAATGTTTGGTCAGGAATGGTCGTACTGTGGCTTTACCGCGAACACCTTCTGGACTATTTCCTGTTCCCGCAGGTTGGTAGCTGGGTATTAGGTGTAGTTTCCCATTGCCTATCAGATTGGCTTTACCCATTTTTTTCAATGCCTCTCTGAGTATTGGCCAATTTTCTGGATCGTGATAACGCAGGAACGCCTTGTGCAATCTACGTTGTCTTCTACCCTTGGCTGAAACGACCGTTTCAGACGTCCGGTTAACCTTATGAAGCGGATTCTTACCGCCGTACCACATGGCTGTGGCCATAGCCATCGGTGAGGGCAGAAATGCCTGTACTTGATCGGCTCTAAAGCCATTGTTTTTTAGCCATAGGGCAAGATTCATCATATCTTCATCGGTAGTACCAGGGTGTGCTGCGATGAAATAGGGGATTAGATATTGTTCCTTACCAGCCTCTTTCGAATATTTTTCGAACATCGTTTTAAAGCGGTTATAAGTACCCATGCCTGGCTTCATCATCTTGGCTAATGGGCCTTTTTCGGTATGTTCCGGGGCGATTTTAAGGTATCCGCCTACATGATAGGTAACCAACTCCTTGACGTATTCCGGTGTTTCTACAGCAAGGTCATAGCGCAAACCCGAGGCAATCAGTATTTTTTTGATGCCGGGAATTACGCGAGCCTTTCTATATAGATGAACCAGCGGCATTTGGTCGGTATTCAGGTTTTTACAAATACTTGGATACACACAGGACAAACGCCGACAGCTTTTTTCTGTTTTTCTATCTTTGCAGGCCAATTTCCACATGTTGGCGGTGGGTCCACCCAGATCTGAAATTACGCCCGTAAATCCAGGTGTATTATCCCGGATAGTTTCGATTTCTTTGAGAATACTTTTTTCTGAACGGTTTTGGATGATTCGTCCTTCGTGTTCGGTAATCGAGCAAAAGGAACAACCACCAAAACAACCGCGCATAATATTAATGGAAAAACGAATCATCTCGTAAGCGGGGATTCGGGCATCTCCATAAGCCGGGTGCGGGACGCGTTGATAAGGGTGTTCAAAAACCCTATCCATCTCATGTGTTTCCAACGGAACTGGCGGAGGATTGAGCCAGACTTTTTGACTACCGTGCTGTTGGACAAGAGAGCGAGCGTTACCAGGATTGGATTCTTGATGCAATACACGAGAAGCATGGGCATAAAGCATTGGGTCTTTTTTGACCCGATCGAAGTCAGGTAGGCGGACAACGGTTTTGGATCTATCCAATGCATGTAGCTGTCTTTCAAAACGAACCACTTTGTTTTGAGATACGGATGCTTTACTTTGTTCTTTGGCCTGACAATCTGTTGTTTTGGTCGTGTCTTGATAAGGGTTAATATGTGGATCGATAGCTTCCGGCTTATCAATCTCACTAGAATCGAGTACCGTGAAACCTTCTGGAATTCCCTTGATCGTAAATGCTGTGCCACGCAGATCTCTTATTGTTTTAATATTTTCACCCTGCGCCAAGCGATGAGTGAGATCAACAATAGCGCGTTCAGCATTACCGTAAAGCAAGATGTCTGCCTTTGAGTCTAACAAGATCGAACGTCGTACCTTTTCTTGCCAGTAATCGTAATGTGCAATACGACGCAAGCTTGCTTCGATACCGCCAACGACAACTGCCACGCCCTTATAGGCTTCGTGACAGCGTTGCGTATAAATGATAGTAGAACGGTCGGGACGCCTACCGCCTTCGTTGTTTGGGGTATAGGCATCGTCGGAGCGGATACGGCGCTCGGCTGTATAACGGTTTACCATGGAGTCCATATTGCCGCCAGTGACACCAAAATATAAGTTTGGTTTACCGAGTTTCTTAAAGTCTGTTGTATTGTTCCAATCTGGTTGGGCAATGATTCCCACACGAAATCCCTGCGCTTCTAACGTGCGCCCAATTACGGCCATCCCAAAACTTGGGTGGTCGACATAAGCATCCCCTGTAACGATAATGACATCGCACGAATCCCAGCCGAGGTCATCCATTTCTTGGCGCGACATAGGAAGAAAGGGAGCAGGTGTAAATTTATGAGCCCAGTAACGGCGATAGCTGAAAAGTGGTTTGGCAATCTGCATGCGGAGATCAGGGGTTGATGACCCAATTTAATAAAGCAGATTGATTATAACAGGCAAAAGCAATCGGTAAATCCGGCCAACAAGGCTTTTACCGTAAAGGTATATTCTTCTCAAGAAAAGTCTTTTTATACAGGATTCATTGTTGATGCGGTTTCACTCGTCGAGGTCGAGCACCACGCAACGGAGGGGCTTATATTTTTATAAACAGGCTTGAAATCTAGTAGGGAGCTATTTTCGATAGGACGTATCAACGGGTTTTACACACTAAATATGTTGATATAAAAGCTCTAGCGCATAGAGCCATTAACAAGAAATATTTTGTGGAAAAGCCAAGTTTTCGAAATCAGCGATGGACTAGTATCTATGCGATCTAGAGTGGAATCACTTCAACATAAGCGTGGCCTTGACTGGAATGCAGCTACAAATTAACTCGCATCAATATGTAGCTGCATCGGATCAGTTTGGAAACTACGAAAATTTGGAAGTTACAATTTGTCCCAGTTATTTGTGGTGCTTAAACTTTAACAATCTGGTTCGTCTTTTTTCGAAATAATCAGAGATATTTTGCCCCTGTATCACAAGGACCAACAATAAAATCGGACAAAGCGACAAAAATAATGTGTGAAATTTTAACAATAAATCGATACTCATAGCGCACCTCTAATACAACCATTTGCATGGCTGCTTCAGATATTATCCACCGACGGCGGTTAAAACTGACATTACCTGCGAATTTACTAAATTCACCAGAAATGTCCCAACGTTTATCTCTAACTTGGTAGGATATGTTCATCGCTGGTCGTGACGGATACATGAAATAAGGTGCCGCTCGCGAGATCTTCTCCGGCGATAATAAAAATCGTACCGAGATTGCTCCATGAACAATTTATCAGCATCATATGTGCCGTATTTTTGTTCTATTAAAGCAATGAGTTATAGCCTTACCTTTCTAGGTTAGTGACGTTGTTTGTTAGAAAGTGACGTATTTTGACAAAAGAGTAAACCAACGTAGGGATGGATTTCCCGCAACTTTTGTAGCGAGAGAACACAATATTTAATATTCAGTTCAAGTTCAGGGATTAAGGCTTATCATTTTATCCGAGAATCAGATAAGCGGCATCGTACCGCAGGGAGTTCATTATGCGTAAGCAGTTAATTCTTTCGGCAAAAACTTTGGCTTTTGTTGCAACGTTCTTTTTGTTATCCGGACAAGCCTTGGCGGATCATGAAAGGCGTTCAAATCCTGTGATCGTTAAAACCATTTACAAAGAAATATACAGACCGGTTATAAATCACCGTGTTAAGCATGGAGTTTGGCGTCAAGATAAACGAGATCGCGATAATTACAGACAGGTACATCAACATAATCGCTCCTCTAGCCGACAGGCTGGTGCATTTAGGTTAGAAAAAAAAAGACGTTTTCCTAAGCATTTTGCAGGAAAACCCAGCTATCGAGATTGTCCAATTCCGGCATCTAAACCTTATCGGTCAGGGTATCGGAATTCAGGTAGTGGTATAGAGTTGCTAGTTCGATACAGTGGGAGATAGATTTTAAATGGAATTGTTGCAGTAAACCCTCCTTTTGACCCTCTCTTCCCCCCAAGAGAGGGTTTTTTTTAACCTTGATATTCTTCGACAATAAGCTGGGCTTTAGCATGAAAACTATCTTCGACCCAGATCGCGGTATTTCCAGTGGGAGGGATTTCTCCGATAGCACCTTGAAGATAGTACCCAGAAATGTGTGCGGAAACTCCATTGGACTCTAATAAGCCCTTAACGATACTTGCTTCGATTATGTCGGTGGCTTGGAACACGCGTTTCATAATATTACGATTTTTTCAAATAAGGGTCTATTGCATCTCTTAGTGCTTCGCCGATCAGATTGTAGGCGAATACCGTCAAAAAAATTGCGCCTCCGGGGAAGGCTGCCATCCACCAGTTGAAGTTCGACGAACGTACTGCCTGGTTAAGCATTTGTCCCCACGAAGGATCTCCCACTAAACCAAGCCCTAGAAAACTCAAAGTGGCTTCAGCCAAAATTGCCGAAGCTATGCCAAAACTCGCAGCCACCAGAAGTGGTGCAATACCATTGGGCAACATATGACGGAATAAGATCGAATGTAAGGGTAAACCGCAAGCAATTGCTGCTTGAACAAAATCCTGTGTACGTAATCGCAAGAATTCGGCGCGAATATACCGTGCAAATCCAGGCCAACTCGTAATCCCGATGATGACCATCATAATATAAAGGCTACGACCAAAGAACGCGACAAATGTTAGAAGTAGGAACAATGTGGGAATTGCTTCGAATATCTCGACCAAACGCATACCAAACATATCGACTTTCCCAGAAAAATAGCCCATTAGACCACCAATGAAAATACCGATGACCATGGATATTCCGGTCGCGACAAAACCTATCCCTAAAGCAATTCGAGAAGCGTGGATCATACGACTCAGTACATCGCCACCATTTTCTTCTGTTCCGAACCAATGTGTTCTCGTACTTTCACTAAGGGGTGCTTCCAAGCCGGTATCACCGTAATCACGAAGATAATCCTTTGGAGAATAGGGGATTGGCGCGAATAGTACCCAATCTTGTTTTTGATTTGCCAGTTTCTCTCGATACTGCTCGTAAATCGTTAGTTGGGGAGGGGAAACAAAGGTGTAGCTAAGTACCAGACCAGTTACAAAGGTAAAAACAAAGGTCGTTATTTTTATTGAACCACTAAACGGTGTGAAGTGTATAAGTATAATTGACAGAAAAACAACCAACAACACCGTATCGCCGGGTGTTAGATAGTTTAATGTAGGACTATTAAAATGGCCATTACTAATAATCAGCAACGGATGGCTGGAGGCGAGAAATGGTGCGAATACAGAAACGAATATGAGGATTCCAATCCAGAAAAGTCCAAATTTCGTGCCGCTGCGTTTTAAAGTATCTCGAACGACCTGCTGTACGTAGGAACGTTGAGAGTTATTTCGGCTGGAACTTGAATTATTCATAACTGATGCGCGGATCGGCAACGGCATAGATGAGATCGGCTACCAGGTAGCCGATTAGGGTGAGCATTCCACTAAGTAGAGTAATGGAAAGCACCAGTTCCCGATCTCTTGTTTGCACCGCTTCAATCGCGAGCTTACCCATACCTTCGATGCTAAATATACTTTCTACGATAACCGAACCGGCTAAAAGCGATGGAAGTAAACTGGCGGCCACCGTAATCAATGGAAGTAGGCTATTACGAAACACATGTAGCCAAAGTACCTGTACCTCTTTCACCCCTTTTGCCCGTGCCGTTCGGGCATAGTCCGAGAGTAGGTTTTCAAGTACCGCAGTTCGAGTCAGTTTAGATAGTGCGGCAAACCCTCCGTAAGAAAGGCATACAATTGGCAACGTCAAATGCCAGAGGCGATCTAGCAGGAAACCGCGAGTAAATCCAGTGTCTATCCAGTGATTAGTGAGACCCACACCAACGGCGATACCTATTCCTCCCATGGCGACGCTTCGAAAGCCTTGGTGAGAAATGATGCCAAATAAGGGTAAAATCGTACCACCGATCAAAGATATAAGAACTGACAAAACAAGACTTTGTTTGGCGTCGGGTAAGGAGTTAGCCATTAAATAGCCCAGGGTAAGTCCTATGCTCGCCATAAAATACAAACGAAGATTAATATTTTTCGATCGACTCATGGCAATCATGATCGTGCAGCTCACAACAATCGCCCCGAATAACGTAAAAATACCCGACAAAGATTCCCAGTGAGGAAGGAAAGCCATGTCGGTAACTTTACGGTCACTGAGCCCTCCAGTAGGAAACCAGCGCCAATATTGGACATTGGCGAAAAAACCTATCAACAAAACACCCGTTAGCATGGTTGGAATCGACCATAAGGTTAGCATCACTGTCCCGCTAGCTATATCAAAGGTTTTGCCGCGTTGCGTCGCCGCTCGGACTCCAATGCTGATTGCAACGACGTAAATGAGTGGAATAGAGATTAGGTTGAGTAGCAATGTGATGGGAATTCGCTCCTTCAATAATTCCTTAACCGACCTTCCGTATCTGAAACTCTGTCCCAGATTTGTGCCTTTGGTTAGGGAAAACCCCTCGAGCTGACTATTTTCATCAAAAGTAAATCCAATGGGGGATATATTGTTGAGCCAGCGGAGATATTGCATAGGTGCCGGTTGGTCCAAACCATAAATCCGATTGTAATACGCTTCGATTTCTCTTTTAGCTTCAGGATCCAGATTTTGCCCTTCTATTAGACTTTGTGCGCTAATGCCACCAGGTGAAGCGGCCATAACAGTAAAAACCACAAGCGTGATGCCGAATAGAGTAGGGAGCATCAACAACAAACGGCGTAGTATGTAGGTGGTCATTAAGTTCAGGACCGGTCTCAGTGCTTTTGTTTCGAGGCTGGGGAATAGATTTCGACAGGGACGATACTGAGATTTAACCCAAGTTTGGTTATTTCTAGATTTTGGATGCGTTTGTCAATGAATGCTAGACTTTTTCGCCGGGTCAGAAAAGTATAGGGTTGGTCTTCATAGATGATCGCTTCCGCTTTTTGCCACAAAGGCATACGGTCCTTTTCATTGATTGTTGCTCGAGCCTGTTCGATAAGGTGATCCAATTTTTCATTGCCGTAACTAATACTGTTGTTGCCAGCATCATCAATCTGACTGCTATGAAAAATCTGATACAAGTCACCTTCCAGATTGCCAGTCCACCCCAAGGTGATAGCATCAAAATCACGTTTTTTCAAAAGGTCCAACATGACCGACCATTCAGTGGGTTTTGGAAGTAGTGAGACCCCTGCGCGGGCATACATGTCCTTCAAGAACAACACCAAGCGCTCTGTATCGTCGCTCCCTTGTGCATAGACCAATTCGAATTCCATGGGATTTCCTTGCTTGTTTTCAAGTAACCCATCGCCATCGCGGTCTTCAAAACCTGCTTCTTTGAGGAGTTTTTTTCCATTAGCAAGACTATATGGTCGTGCTTTTTGAGCAGGATTATGCTGTTTGCTACGCGGGCTAAAGGGGCTTGTGGCAATTTCAGCATAGCCAAGATAAATGTCCTTGATAATACGCTTGCGATCGGTAAGATAAGTCATAGCTTGGCGCACACGTTTGTCAGCAAATATCGTTGGTTTTTCTTTTCGTTTTTGATTCCACCCAATATAACTATATCCGGCGACTGGACTCATATATTCTTCGTTAATTGTCCGAATAGTTAGCTCCTTATCGTCCAAAAGCCTTTGATATTCTCGAGGCCTAGCCCCGTAAGTATCGATATCACCATTCCGAAAAGTTGTTAGGCGAGCACTGTCATTTTCGATAATTTTCCAGATTAAACGATCAAAACTGGGTTGCACGCTGCCCCAGTAGCGAGGATTCCGTTCAAGTTCTATGAAGCCTCCATCCGGCGTCCAACCATTGGAATCAGGTAAACGGTAGGGCCCGGATCCCAACAATATTCCTTTAGATTGGTTGTAGTCGTTGGGTCTTTCCAGATAAGGACTATAAAAATGTTTCGCTAAAATTGGCATGCCACCCGCAAGCGCTAGTGACTCAAAGTAAGGTTCCTTAAATTGGAAAACCACTTCGTAATCGTTAATCCTTTTAACGTTTGCAATTTTGCTGTAGTAGGCCCGTTCTCTAGGTGCTCGGATCATTCCATTCATAATGAAATTGAAACTGAAAACAATGTCTTTAGCCGTTACAGGTTGGCCATCAGAAAACCTCACGTCCTCGCGTAGTTGAAAAGTAAAAGTCAGGCCATCTTGGCTGGTTTTCCACGATTTTGCTACTAAACCCTGCCATTCAAGCGTTTGTGGATTTCTTATTAATAATGTTTCTAAGACGTAGTCCTGAATTTGCGAAGAGTAAGCGTCTTCAGATATAAAAGGCGTCAAGCTCTTCAGGTTGACACCAAAGGCTTGGGTTAACCAATCGCCTTCACTATAGTCTGGTTTTTGTGTAACCTTGTAGGCCCGCTGGAAAGCAGGAGGAATTTCCGTTTGGCTATTGCCAGAGCGAACAGAATGAGTCAGTAATTCATTTCTTGTTTGTTGACCAATATTACGGACGAGCGATTTTAACTGGCGTAAGTCTTTCGCCTGTTCTCCCATAATATCCTGCATTTTAGACATTTTTTGCCACTGTCGGTCTATCTGATACATCGCTAACAACAAGGTCACAAAAAGTATTGTCAGAAATAAAAAAAGAATGAAGTCTTTAACGGTAAATCGTTGATCCATTTAATGATTCCGATGATTAAAAATGTTTTTAGGCTTTGCCAATAGAATACATCATAAAAAGTAACTATTTCGACTACCAAAAGCCTTGGGTGATATAAGCAAATATTGGATGTTATTTGTATTACCGATCAGACTGTAAGTGCATGTTCTAGAATCAGTTCACAATGTCATTAAAAGTGTACACTGGTTACACTTGAGTAGGAAAGTATAATATCGCTTAATCATCAATGAATTAAAGAGATCAAATATGTCATTAATACGCCCATTTGCAGGATTACGCCCAGTTCCTGAGCATGCTGAAGACGTTGTAGCGCCTCCTTACGATGTACTGAACAGTCTGGAAGCACGTGGGCTCGCCCAAGCGAAGCCTTGGAGTTTTCTGCATATTTCTAAAGCTGAAGTCGACCTTCCAAAAGATATTGATCCGTATAATCCTTCAGTGTATGCCAAAGCTGCGGAAAACTTGAACAAACTTATAGAAGAAAATATTCTGATTCGGGATCAGGAACCCCGCTACTATGTGTATCGTTTAACGATGAACGATCATATGCAAACAGGATTAGTGGCGGGGGCATCGGTGGAGGCATACGACGCTAACCGTATCCGAAAACATGAATTTACTCGTCCAGCCAAGGAAAATGATCGTGTAAACCAGATTGAAGCGCTGAGAGCACAAACGGGACCTGTACTGTTGGCCTATAGATCCAAACCAGATCTGGATTTGCTTTTGGAACGCGTGACCGATTCAGATCCAGTTTATGACTTGGTGGCGGAAGATGGTATTGGCCACACTGTTTGGATAATTGAAGACCCTGCGGTCATTGATAAATTTACTGATAATTTCGGTGCTCTGGAAGTAATTTATATCGCGGATGGCCATCACCGTTCTGCCGCAGCTTCTCGCGTGTCGTCAATCGAGGATTTTTCGAAGGATCCGATGAACCAATATTTTCTTTCGGTTATTTTTCCTCACAATCAGATGAAAATATTGGATTACAATCGGGTTATATCAGATTTAAATGGTCTGACGTCAACCGAGTTTCTGAACAGAATCGAAGGAGATTTCAGCTCCAACAAAGAAGAGATGAGGGTCTCTCCGCAGCAACCGGGTGAGTTTGGAATGTATATGAACGGTCAGTGGTACCGTTTAAAAATAAAACCGAATTTGGTACCTGCTGACCCCGTCGCTCGACTTGATGTAAGCCTGCTTGCAAATTATTTGTTGGAGCCGGTATTAGGTATTGCAGATCCGCGAACCGATAAACGCATCGATTTTGTCGGTGGAATTCGGGGCCTAGGGGAGTTGGAGAAACGTGTCAACAGTGGCGATGTGGCTGTTGCTTTTTCACTGTTTCCGACTCGTATGGAAGACTTAATGGCGGTTGCTGATGCAGGCAAAGTAATGCCGCCTAAGTCAACCTGGTTTGAACCCAAGCTGGCCGACGGGCTTATTTCCCATGTATTGGATTGAGTCATGTCGTCGATTTAGTAATATCCACATGGACTTTGAGTTTTTGTCCGGGTTTAAGATGCTTTCCGATTTTTCGACTATTCCATCGACGAAGGTCTGCAATTTTTACATTAAATCGGCGCGATATTAAATACAATGAATCTCCTCTACGGACGGTGTAATTTATAGTATGAAAAGGGTTGATGGGGTTGAGTGCCATGTGAGATTGCTTCGGAGGAGTTTTGGTCCAAATGGTCAACTTTTTCCCAGGGCGTAACGTATCGCGTGGCGCCATGTTGTTCCATTTTGCTAATTTTCGCAAATTTACGGAATGTTTTTGGGCAATCTTCCAAAACGAATCGCCAGATCTTACTGTATATCGAATTTTTTTGCCGATACCATTCTGGGACGCGGCTAGCAGGTTTTGGTTGTAAGCAGGGTTCAATTTTGCAAGTGGTACCAATAAATGTTTTCCAGCACGGATGAGGTTCCCTCGGATATGATTGATTTGTCGTATCGCAGACGATGTTGTTCCATATTTTTTAGCAATTAGACTTAGCGCCTCTCCTTTTCGGATCTTATGCCGAGTCCATTTTATCCGGCTCTTCTCGTCCAGATTAGCGAGGTTCACCTTAAATGTTTCCGCTTTCTGTTCTGGAACTAATAAGATATGCGGCCCCTTTGGAGCTGTAGCCCAACGGTTGTAACCAGGGTTTAATCGAAATATTTCTTCCGCTTTTGTTTCAGCTAGGTCTGCTGCAACGCCCAAATCCAATTGGGCGCCAATGTCAACGGCTTCAAATACTGGTCTATTGGGAATAGATCGTAATTTAATACCGTAATGTTCCGCGTTTCTGAATACCTCTGCCACGGCAAGTAGTCGCGGTACATACGCGCGGGTTTCTCGTGGTAAGTTTAAATGCCAAAAATCTGTTGGTTTATGTTTTTTCTTATTTTTTCGAATATCTTTTGATACCCGACCTTCACCGGAATTGTATGCTGCTAGCGCCAACAACCAATCATCATCAAATTTTCCATGCAAGTGTTTTAAATACTGAATTGCCGCTTGGGTAGACGCGTAAACATCCCTTCTGCCATCGTACCACCAATTTCTTTGAAGCCCGAAGCGTTTACCGGTACCAGGTACAAATTGCCATATACCAACCGCGCTCCCATGTGAAAAGGCATAGGGACGAAAAGCACTTTCTATTACAGGGAGCAAAGCTATTTCACCGGGTAATTCATTTTTTTCTATTTGTTCGACGATATAGTGTAGGTAGGGTTCAGCACGTATTTGTACTCGGGCAAGATGGTCTGGATGTTTTTTAAACCAATTTATTTCAACATCTATTTTTGAATGCTTAAATTGAGGTAGTGAATACAGGGAAAAAAGACGATTCCACAAATTTGAGTATTCCTTGGCTTCGATCGATGTTTCATTTATCTCTGCTGGATGTTGTTGGCTACTTTGTAGGAGCTCTTGGATAGACGGAAGAGTTTGAGTGGAGTTTAATGTAATCGTATTATTCGAGCTATCATTGGCATCCCGAATCTTAATGTTTTCGGTGGACTTTTCCTGTAATACACTGCTATTTTGCACGCATGCCGATAATACAAACGGCAATATTAAAATTAAACCTATACGCAATCTGTTTAATCTGATCATACGGATATTGTGCTTTTATTAATGAGAATACTTTAGAAGTTTAGTGGGTTGACACCATCAATGCTATGAACGAAAACAAAAGTTGTAAAAAATTTATCGACCAGAGACCAGCATTCTGTAATTGGTATAAGACTCCGAGGGGGCAAACGTTATTGAATATGGAAGCAAAATTTCTCTCCCGTTTTCTGCGGATATCGTATAATCAACAAGTTTTACAGATTGGTTATTTGGGTTGGGAAGATCAATTTTTAGATCAAGATTTGTTTTCCAATATTGTAGTTTATGATCGAAAACCAGGTTGCCAAAAAAATATTGCTATGGTGATCGGCAATCTCGACGAGATTCCAATTTGTAATGAGAGCATTGATATCGTGATCATGCCGCATACCTTGGAGTTTGTACACGATCAGCATCAAGTCTTACGGGAGGTGGACCGGGTGCTTAAGCCGGAAGGACAACTGTTGTTGTTGGGTTTCAATCCACTTAGCATCTACGGATTGCTCCATTTCCTACCTGGCCAAAGGAAAAAAATACCATGGTGCGGACACTTCCTTAGGCGCTCCAGAATCATCGATTGGCTACATTTGTTGAAATTCGAAACCGAAACAAGCGTGGAGTTTTACAGCAAACTTACTACTATTCAACCCACTATGCTCAAGAAGAAATATTTTTCCATTTTTTCATTGGCCTATGCAGTCAAAGCTATAAAACGAAGATATACCCTAATTCCATTGAAACCTTTATGGGCGGCAGTGACAAAGCAAAGGTTTAGCGGATCAAGAGTCATTGAAACCTCATCTTCGATACACAGCGATGAGTGAACAAATTACCATTTATACTGATGGTGGCTGCCGTGGAAACCCAGGCTTAGGTGGGTGGGGTGCTGTTTTAATTTACAAAGGTTTCGAAAAAGAAATTTATGGCGGAGAAAATCATACGACTAATAATCGCATGGAACTCATGGCAGCTATTAAAGCCCTCGATACATTGAATGAACCTTGTAAAATTGATTTGTACACCGATTCTCAGTATCTACAAAAGGGAATTACCGAATGGATCGAGAACTGGAAACGCCGTGGATGGAAAACCAGTGGTCGTGCCCCTGTAAAAAATGCAGACCTATGGAAAATATTGGATAAAGCTATCACTCAGCACGACATTAATTGGCTTTGGGTCAAAGGACACGGCGGCGATCCTGGAAATGACAGAGCAGATGCTTTGGCGAACAAAGCTATGGACGAGATATCATAGGAAACTATTAGGAACTAGGTGATAAGCAAGGAAAAGCAAGCCTTGACTTGTCTTCCAATTTACGATGATGAAATACGTTTTTACATGATAGTTTTTTTGGTTGCTTCCAGGGGATCGAATGCACGCTGGGTAGATTTGTTGTTAAATTTGCCTAATATTCGGCTCAATTAAACAAAAATACTAGGCAAAACTGCTTTTCCCAACAATGTTCCCTATGAGCGATTAATATGCGCCAGATAATACTAGATACAGAAACAACAGGGTTAGATCCACTGGAAGGCCACCGTATTATCGAAATTGGATGTATTGAAATCAATAATAGACGGCTAACGGACAACCGCTTTCATGTTTATTTGAACCCAGAGCGTGATATCGATGAAAACGCTCTTGAAGTCCATGGGTTAAATCGTGAATTTTTGAAGGACAAACCACTTTTCAAAGACATAGTGGACGATTTCATCAGTTTTATTAAAGGAACTGAAGTCATTATCCACAATGCTCCGTTTGATGTTGGGTTTATTAATCACGAATTAAATTTGCTTGGTGGGCACGTCGAATCAATGGAACATTATTGTCAGATCGAAGATTCGCTCGTATTAGCTAGAAAGAAGCATCCACGTCAGCGCAATAGCCTCGATGCACTTTGCAAACGCTACGATATCGATAATTCTCGAAGAGAATTGCATGGTGCTTTATTGGATGCGGAAATCTTGGCAGATGTCTATCTTAGTCTTACCGGCGGCCAACTTTCGCTAGAGTTAGATGACCAGGAAGATATGGAACAATTAGAATCGGCTGGACCTTCAAAACTGGAACATCGACCACCACTGATAGTTGTTCGGTGTAGTAAAATAGAACAAGAGGCTCATGAAAAAAGGTTAAATGAAATCGATAAAGCCAGCGGAGGCGCATGTCTTTGGAAACATTAGCGAAACTGTAGTTTTGATGCAACTGTAAACTTAGGATAGTTGCGAAGGAGAGTCTTGCGAAAACTAAAAATTATTGTAGATTGGCTCGATGAATTGGGGTAATCTGTCACCGGTTTTCGGAGAGGTGGCTGAGTGGTCGAAAGCGGCGGTCTTGAAAACCGTTGAGGGTTTGTAGCCCTCCCAGGGTTCGAATCCCTGCCTCTCCGCCATACGATCTATCCGATAAAGATTTCAGTTCTTAATTGGGTACATTCTGCCTCGGTGGTGAAATTGGTAGACACACGGGACTTAAAATCCCGCGGCTTTGAACGGCCGTGCCGGTTCGATTCCGGCCCGAGGCACCAATAAAAACAGATAGTTAGACTCAATTTTCTAGCTTTCAAAATGTTTCAAAAATACTCAAAAAAAGCGAAATGGGACAAATTTGGGACACTAGTTCCCAGGAGGCATCATGGCGACTTTTGAGAAGCGAATTGGGACAAATGGCAAGATTACCTACCGTGTAAAAATCCGTGTCCATGGGAAGCCTACCTACACCGCGACATTTGATCGAAAGACGGACGCGAAGGATTGGTCCAGAGATACGGAATCTTCTTTAAAGGCAGGGCGTTATGTGCCTACGACAGAAGCAAGGCGGAGAACTATCGCGGATATGATTGACCGCTATTTAGCGGAAACGCTTCCCAACAAAAAGCAAAACAAAGACCAATCACATACGAAAAACCGTTTAGTTTGGTGGCGTGAACAGATTGGAGATTATTCACTTGATTCGGTAACACCGGGTGTTATTTCAGACCAGAAATCAAGATTACTGGCTCGCAAGAATCGATACGGAAACACATTAAGTCAGGCAACAATTAACCGATATCTCGCGGCGATTTCTCACGTTTTCAAAACGGCCAAAAATGATTGGCATTGGATCGATAAATCACCCGTGGCGAATGTTTCAAGAGGTGCTGAATCGAAAGGCCGGATTAGGTTTTTGGACGAAGACGAGCGAAACAGATTACTTGAGGCTTGTCGAGAGAGTCAGAGCGAAGACTTGTACACAATCGTAGTTCTTGCCTTATCTACTGGAATGAGAAAAGGCGAGATCCTTGGGATGACCTGGCGAAACGTTGACTTGACCCGGCGTCTTATTATTTTGGAAGACACCAAAAACGATGAAAGGCGAGCGGTCCCAATCGTTAGCCATGCGCTTCAATTGATCAAAGAAAAAAACAAAGTGCGTCGAATCGATACCGATTATGTGTTCCCAGCCAAGAGCAAAAATGTACCTATGAATTTTGACACAGCTTGGCGTCAAGCAATGAAACGCGCTGATATTGAAAATTATCGCTTTCACGATAACCGTCATTCAGCGGCCAGTTACCTTTTGAGTCAGGGCGCAACCTTAGGCCAGTTAGCCGAAATTTTGGGCCACAAAACCTTACAAATGGTAAAGCGGTATTCGCATTTAACACAGGACCACGCGACAAAGTTGGTAGAGGATATGAATGAAACTGTTTTTGGAGGCATGTGATGGTTGAGAAAAAGAAACGGCAATCTAAGCTTCATGTGCTTATCACTGAAATTTGGGTTTTCATGCCCAGAAGGCACCCTGACAAGCTGCCAACCTGTAAAGAATTAGTTAGTGAAATCATAGAAAACCATGAGTCCTACGACAAAAAGTACTGGATTATTGAAGAAGTCAGCGCAACAGGAATTCGTTGGTCTTCACCTTACTGCGAAGACCAAACCTTTAGTTTTAATTCACTAGGCCAAGCTTTAACAAGGATAAAATCAAGCGCAACTGGGTCACCTTTCCTGGAAGCTCACATGGGTATGGATGGCACCTTTAAACCCAAAAAAAGAATAAGCAATCCCTAGAAAAAGCAAGAACCACCCTTCAAAAAATTTAGCGCTAACTGCTTTTTTTTAGCGCTAAGCCCTATTTTTTAACGGTAACAAAAACCCGCTAAAACCTGTGCTATTTTGTTTCGTGTCATTTAACTACACGCGAGACGAATATGAAAAATCTACGAAGAGTTAGAGATTTCTGCCGAGAATACCCATCGTTCACGGAATCTCAAATGCGCTGGTTGCGTTTTTGTTCTGTAGAAGGACGAAAAAATTCCAGAGGTGAGCCGATTCCCGTAAATGGATTTGCTTCCGTGTTTGTGCTAGTCGGCAAGCATTTATACGTCGATATTGAAGAATTTCAGAAGAAAATCGACGAGAAAAATTCTCAAACTGAAGCGGCTTAACATGGAAGTACGTCATGAAAAAACCCATCGAAAGACAGCCCGGCGTGGTGCACCGGGCGACGTGTCTCAATTGCGGTATCACATTCGAGAAACAATTCTCGAGACAACAATATTGTCGCGAATGTTTGTCGTGGATTCAAGCGTACCGATTCATAAAATCCGCTAATCGACTGACTCGGCCGCCGGTTAGGTTGTCGCTATGAATCCAATTCAAGTGGTATTACCGCGTCTCCACAAAGTCAAGTCAAATGGCGCTGGAAAGTGGATAGCGTGCTGTCCTGCACATGACGACAGATCGCCGAGCCTAACGATTCGCGAAACCAGCGAAGGCAAGGTGATCTTGCATTGCTTTGGAGGCTGTTGTTTTGAGGAAATTGCATCAGCCATTGGCCTAAAGCCACAAGACTTCTTTCCCGTGAATGACACACTTTATCAGCAGCCAATAGGCCCGAGTCCTGAAGAAATAAACACCGCACGAAATCATTTGATTATTGCCAGCTATGACCGGAGACAAAGCGTTGTCCACTGCGCTGCAGACAAGCTGACGATTAGAAAAGCAGCGAAAACGATGAATAAAGCCAGGAGGTTGGGATGCCTATAAGCAACGAAGATGCAAAGTTATTGGACGAATTTGGCGCAGACGATGCCATGAGCACATTTGTTGACACCGATATCGCCAACGCGTCCAGACTGATTGAATCACATGGCGATGATTTACGATGGACACCGGAGCGTGGCTGGATGGCATGGAACGGCAAAGTTTGGTTGCCAGATAGTTTAGGAATATCGATGCAAAAAGCAAAGCTTACCGCGCTAAAGATTTTCGATGAAATCAAGGATTCAGGCAAAGACGAGCAGAAAGAGCTATTTCAGTGGGCGCGAAAGTCACAGTCTAGTGAAAGGTTGAGGGCAATGTTAAGCGTTGCCCAATGTGATGTGTCCTGCAGGTTGTCGGCGTTTGATTCAGATAAATGGTTGCTAAATTGCGGTAACGGACTTATCAACCTTAAGTCGGGAGAATTGCACACTCATAATCGAGACAGGATGTGCAGCAAGATTACACCGGTAATTTTTAATCCTGAATCAAGTAGTCAGCTTTGGGAGTCATTTCTTGCCCGCGTAATGGGTAATGACACCGAAATGCTGGATTATTTGCAACGTGTAGTTGGTTATTCGTTGTGCGGATTGACCAGCGAACAAGTCTTCTTTTTTCTGCATGGATCTGGCGCCAACGGTAAATCCGTTTTTATCGAAACTATTCAAAATTTGCTAGGCGATTATGGGCAAGG
>CAZZET010000043.1:12411-26887 GCA_964653275.1 uncultured Methylococcales bacterium | reverse complement strand
AGTAAATACTGATTGACAAAAATCTAAATGTTTAGGTTTTTGAAGTATTCTGTGATTTAGTACTTGAATCCATGAAGAATTAATAATTTGTGGCTTTATTGCATCATCCATTTCAGTTGACTTTTGTGTCGATGCCTGACTTGACTTGGATCCTTGAGTCAGGGCAAAAACTAATGTAACCTCGTGCGCCTCTACTTTAGTATATATTGGGTCTATTTATGGCCAATCCGCAATATGAAAAACAACGTTTAAATGCGTTGTATAGCTTCCATATTCTCGATACGGAAGACGAATCTCATTTCGACCAAATATTAAAACTTGTTGCAAATAGATTTTCTGTACCAATGTGTTTTATCAACCTTGTCGATGAAGACAGATTTTGGTTTAAGGCTTGTTATGGTGTCGTGGTAAAAGAGCTTTGTCGGTTCCCTGGCTTTTGCGAGACAACACTCCAGCAAAAAAGTTTTTATGAAATCCCAAACGCATTGAAAGAGCCAGCTGTATCTTTTACGGATTGGGTTCGAGGAGAAGCACAAGTACGCTATTACGCTGGGGTCCCGTTGCTGACTGTAGACAATTTTGCAATTGGGACATTATGTATGTTTGATTGCAAACCGCGAAAGTTTGATCAAAATGACATCGATGATCTCGAAGCATTTGCCGTAATGGTAATGCAGTTGATCGAGCTGAACAAATTGAAAGAGCGGCAACTGCGTAAAAGGAATTTGGAATCAGTAGGAAGAATCACTGGAGGAGTGGCTCATGACTTTAATAACCAATTGTCAGGTATTACTTCTGCTCTAGACTTGCTGGGGATGCAGCCGGATCTGTCAATTCGATCGATTGATTTAATTGACTCAATTAGACAATGCGCCCAACGATCAGGCAATCTGATCGGTAAGCTTTTAAATCTGTCTCGAGGTAGGGCGTACGACAAGAAAACATTTGATCTGCACGAACTGTTGAGTGACTTATGTTCGTTGATGGCTAGGATGTTGGACCCGTCAATTGAATTAAAAATGGAATTCAATGCCATTAGCCCGATTTGCTTAGGCGATCGGAATCAATTGCATGCTAGCTTGCTAAATATTTTAGTTAATGCCAAGGATGCGATGCTGGAGGGTGGAAAAATAGAGGTCGTTTCTGAGGATTGTCTCGAGGGTGATATTAAACCTGAACATCTACCTCCTGGCGAATATACTATCGTCCAAATAATTGATAGTGGTACTGGGATTCCCCGCCAGCATATTGATAGAATATTCGAGCCCTTTTATACAACTAAAGCTGCAGAAAGTGGGACCGGGCTCGGTCTGCCGTCGGCTTTGGAAGTGGTTAACCATCATGGGGGTACCATCGTAATAGAATCAACCACCAAAGGCAGCACATTTAGTGTTTACCTACCAAAGCAGTCTAATGTAATCTTATTGGAGACCTCACCCCAAAACGAGCCAAGCTTAGATGTAAAATTGCAACGCGTATTACTTACAGAGGATGAAGAGTTTCTGTGTGATTTGTATCGAGAATTGTTGGAGGAACTTGGGTTAACTGTGGAGGTCTGCAGCAATGGCAAGGAAGCATTGGAACGTCTGAAGAAGGACCAGGAATTCGATTTACTCATTACCGACATCAAAATGCCGCAGCTCAATGGTTTCCAGCTTTACGAGGCAATTCAGGAATTTTTACCGAATCTACCTGTTGTAATGATATCGGGTTTTGCCGATCAGGAACGGGTGCAGGGGTTAAGCTGCCAGGGTAAAGTTACCTTTTTGCAAAAACCCTTTGTTAGTAGCGAACTTTCAAAAGTCCTTGAAAAATATTTGGGTAATCATCCTAAAATATGACAGGTATCAGGAACCAGATTGGAGCATGTCATTCTACATGGCTTGTACTTTTAATTAACTTCGACCAAACAAGCGCTAATAAACCCTAATAATTTATCTGTCGAAAATGGCCAGTGGAGTTCCTTTTTTGAATTGGAATGGCAAACCACTGGTATCGTTGTTTCGTACAATTCGAATAATCGGTCGTTATTTACAATATCAATGGCGTACCAATCAAAATTTACAAGGGCTTTGTGTTGTAAGTCTTTAAGGAGTACTTCGGCTTCTTCGCACAAATGACATCCATCCGTGCTGTATAGAATAAATGATTTCAAATTGTTGACTAGTCTGGTTCGTAAGAGAGATTGGGGGCTAACCACCGCTCGGTCTCCGAAAGGTTCATGCCTTTGCGCGATGCATACTCCGCTACCTGATCGCGTCCGATTTTTCCAACATTAAAATATTGTGAGTCGGGATGGGAAAAATACCATCCGCTAACGGATGAAGCGGGATACATTGCGAAGCTTTCGGTAAGTTCTATATTGGTGGTTTTTGTTGCTGACAACAGGGAAAACAGAGTGGTTTTTTCGGTATGATCCGGACAAGCAGGGTAACCGGGGGCGGGACGGATGCCCTTATATTTTTCTTTGATGAGTTGTTGAGCGTCCAGTTGCTCGTCGTGGATATAACCCCAAAACTCCGTTCTAACACGTAGGTGCATTTGTTCAGCAAGGGCCTCTGCTAATCTGTCGGCGATTGCTTTTAGCATAATGCTATCGTAGTCGTTATGATCTTTTTCAAATTCCGATAATATCTTTTCTATGCCAAGACCGGTTGTTACCGCAAATGCACCGATATAATCTTGTTTCTGGGTTGTTGTCGGGGCGATAAAATCTGCCAGACAAAAGTTTCGGCGGCCGGGGGGTTTAATGTTTTGTTGACGCAAATGATGTAACACGGCAATGGATTTATCTCTGTTTTCATCGGCAAAGATCAGGATGTCATCGTCAAGGCTATTAGCTGGAAATAGTCCTATAACCGCGCGTGCGGTCAGCCATTTTTCACTAACAACTTTGGCTAGCATGGATTGAGCATCGTTGAAAAGTGATCGAGCATGCTCTCCGACCACTTTGTCGTCGAGGATTTTCGGATAACTGCCAATGAGTTCCCAGGTATGGAAAAATGGGGACCAATCGATATGTTGGACAAGGTCTGCCAGTGGATAATCGGTGAAGGTCTTGAGTCCAAGAAACGTAGGTTCAGGCGGAGTGTAACTGTTCCATTGTGGATCGAATCGATTGTTCCGAGCAGACTCAATTTTATGTTGTTTTACCTGGGTGCGGCGTCCTTGATGGCGCTTTCTAACATCCGCGTAATCTTTTTTGACATCCGCGATATAGCTTTCTCGAATGTCTTTGCTAAGCAGACTGCCAACAACGCCCACACTTCGGGAAGCGTCGGGTACATGAACAACGGGGTTCTGATAATTCTGTTCAATTTTAACTGCGGTGTGTGCCCGGGATGTGGTTGCGCCCCCAATGAGCAAGGGTAATTTAAAATTTTGTCGTTCCATCTCTTTAGCGACATGAACCATTTCCTCCAGGGATGGAGTGATTAAACCACTTACTCCAATAATATCGACTTTTTCATCTCGAGCTGTTTGGAGGATCTTTTCGCAAGGGACCATAACGCCCAAATCGACTACTTCGTAGTTATTACATTGAAGAACGACGCCGACGATATTTTTCCCAATATCGTGGACGTCGCCTTTCGCCGTTGCGAGGAGTATTTTGCCATTTGAGCTGGATTCAGCATCTTTCTCGTCTTCCATATAAGGCATTAAATAAGCAACCGCTTTTTTCATGACACGTGCGGATTTAACAACCTGAGGTAGAAACATTTTTCCTGCTCCGAATAGATCCCCAACCACATTCATACCATCCATCAATGGGCCTTCAATGACGTGAAGAGGTTTTTCCGCCTTCAATCGTGCCTTTTCGGTGTCACTTTCGATGTGGTCAGTAATACCTTTTACTAGGGCATGTTCCAAGCGTTTTTCTACAGGCCATTCCCGCCATGCAAGATCTTCTTTTTTGACGATTTCCCCACCATCACCACGGTATTTTTCGGCGACCTCAATCAGCCTGTCCGTGGTATCTTTCCCTCTATTCAAGATGACATCTTCGACTCGGTCTCTAAGTTCCTTTGGAATGTCCTCGTATATTCCTAGCTGACCAGCATTGACGATACCCATATCCATACCAGCTTGTATGGCATGGTATAGAAATACTGCGTGTATGGCCTCACGTACTATATTATTGCCGCGAAAAGAAAAAGAGACATTGGAAACACCGCCGGATATCAAGGCGTGATCCAAACTTTGTTTTATCTGACGGGTTGCTTCGATAAAATCGAACCCATAGCTATTGTGTTCCGCAATGCCGGTGGCAACAGCAAAAATATTCGGATCAAAAATAATGTCTTGTGGTGGGAGGCCAACGTTTTCTACTAAGATTTTATACGCACGTTGACAGATCGAAACACGGCGTTCTAGCGTATCAGCCTGCCCCTTTTCATCAAACGCCATGACTATTGCCGCTGCTCCGTAGCGTTTTACCAGTTTACCTTGTTGGATAAACTTTTCTTCGCCTTCCTTCATGGAGATCGAATTTACCACCCCCTTCCCTTGAATACACTTTAAGCCAGCTTCTAGGATATCCCACTTTGATGAGTCAATCATAACTGGAACCCGGGAAATATCCGGTTCGGCTGCAATCAATTTGAGAAAGCGTACCATGACTTCTTTCGAATCGAGCATTCCTTCGTCCATGTTGACATCGATTATCTGCGCGCCATTTTCAACCTGTTGCCGAGCTACATCCAAAGCTACTTCATAATCTTCGTCTTTAATTAACCGACGAAATACGGCAGAACCGGTCACATTGGTTCTTTCACCCACATTGACGAATAACGAATCAGCCGTAATAGTCATAGGTTCCAGGCCAGATAATCGACAGGCCGGCTCCAATTTTGGGATTTTCCGTGGTGTAATTTTTTGTACTGCTTCACGGATTGCCTCGATATGTGCAGGTGTAGTTCCACAACAGCCACCAACAATATTTAAAAAGCCACTTTTCGCCCACCCTTTGATTTCATTAGCCATAGCTTCTGGCGTTTCATCGTATTCACCAAATTCGTTGGGTAATCCGGCATTTGGATGCGCCGAGACATTGGTGTCGGCAACTCGAGATAATTCTTCGACGTATTGACGTAATTCCTGGGCGCCAAGGGCGCAATTAAGTCCTACCGCTAAAGGATTGGCATGTTTGAGAGAGTTCCAGAACGCTTCGGTAGTTTGTCCAGATAAAGTGCGGCCCGAAGCATCAGTAATCGTACCAGAAATCATCACCGGGAGATGGACCCCGTTGTCCTCGAAATACTGTTCAACTGCAAAAACCGCTGCTTTCGCATTTAAGGTATCAAAAATGGTTTCGATAAGGATAATATCGGCCCCACCCCTAGCCAAACCATCAACAGACTCGGTGTAAGCTTCAACTAATTGGTCGAAGGTTACATTTCTGAAACCTGGGTCGTTAACATCTGGAGAGATTGAGGCTGTACGATTCGTAGGGCCGAGCACACCGGCCACGAAGCGGGGTTTATCAGGCGATTTGGCAGTTATTTCATCAGCCGCTTCGCGCGCTATTTTTGTCGATGTAAGGTTGATTTCATGGCTGAATTGCTCCATACCATAGTCCGCCATAGCGATACTGGTGGCGTTAAACGTATTCGTTTCTAGGATGTCGGCGCCTGCCTCGAGGTAAGCCAAGTGAATTGCCTTTATAATCTCGGGTTGGGTCAGCGACAGTAAATCATTGTTACCTTTTAAATCGGTTTGCCAATCTGCGAACCGATCGCCACGGTAATCTTCTTCCCCAAGTTTATAACTTTGAATCATAGTCCCCATCGCTCCATCGATGATTAGGATTTTCTTGTCCAGTTGCTGTTTTAAAATACTTGAGACCTCTAATTGTCGGCTAATACCCATCGCTTTCCTCTTGCGTTACTCTTTATTTTGTTGCCATAATGGCCATTATTCAAATTATTGGTTTTTTCTATGACCCGGAAATCGGATGAGATTTTAGCGGGTGTTCTTACAGAAATAAAAAGTAAATGAGGGATAGATGATGAAAACCCGCTCTACCAGTATATTCAGTGTTTGTTTTTTGTTGATTCTAACAACTTTTAATTCTAATGCGGAAGTTGCTTTAAATTCACCATCCGAGGTTATCGGGATCTGGCAACAGGAATACTCTGCTCCACAGATTGATGGTGAAAAAAGACCTTCCACTGAAACGTGGGAATTTCGTAGCGATGGAACGTTGGTTACTTCCGGTTTCGATAAACGTTTACCGGGTGGATCATTTTCAATATCAGTAAAGTATGAAGTTAAAGATGGAAAAATTCTAGCCAACCAACCGGGGAGGTCGAGAAAAAATACCTACGTGGTGATAGAAAAGGATGGAGATTCTATGGTATTACATGGCGGAATGGATGCGTTTTTATTTTTTAAAAAACAATAAACAGAGGAATCTAAGTATGGGCGCGTATAGCGGAATAATAACCTTAGCGGTTGGTTTTTGGTTTCATAATTCAGCGATAAAGTTTAATCAAACGGTTGGTGATGCCGATAAAAAGAATGCTTGGATATGTTTTTGGCTTGGTGCTGGAACATTTTTTGGCGGGACCATGCTCGGCTTGATGTTTAATTACGTCCTTGTCGAGTTGATTCAAGGTGGACAGGCTGTGGGGATTGGTGATTCTTATGGGGAAGCAAGCGGCGGTGATACAGGCGCTCAAGGAATATTTCTTGAATTTGTACCACTGATTGTAGGGTTATTGTTGTCGTATTGTATCCGGGAATGGTGGGTTGTAAAAAAACAATGGGAGTTGCCCGAAGTTTTATCTAAGCTTCTCAAGAAAAAGTGAATAGCTATGCAGGGACGCTAGGATTGACTATTGCGATTTTCCATTAATTTGAGGTGCTATCCAGAAAAATATAGTTTATCTTTAACCTTTCCAAATAGCGCTACTTCCAGATAATTCTCGTGGTGTCCGTTCACTGGGAGCTACGGCTTTCCTTGGCCCCTGGTGAACAGCTACCAAATTACACATGAACTTCCATTACAAACAACAATCTTATTGTTGTGTCTGGTATACTCGGGCGAGGGGGCATGTGTGCGTCGTTTTAATTTCAAACGTATTTTAAATCGACATATCTTAATCAGGCTATAGTTTTTTGTTCTTCTCGAACTCAAATAATGGTCGACACCCCGAAACAAATAACTTTTAATAATAAAAATTCCTCGAATCCCCAAGAGTAGAGGAGTAACCGCTTAATGTGGGGGAAATAATATGCAATTCGTAGAGACAATTTTTCAATCTATTCAGTCAATGACAGCGTCATTTTTTTCAAATTTATTGGCTTTTATTGATTCTATGTTGGTTGATCGGGCTTCCGGTTTAATTTTGGCCTTAGTGGTCGGTGCAATTGTTATGGGTTTGATTGTTTGGGCCGTTATGATAAGAAGCCGAAGAATTAAATGTGAAAATATTCAAACTGCGACCGACGAATACTGTGCGAGACTTCGGAATCAGTTGAGAAATAAAGTAGAGCGTCTTGATGTCGTGGAAAAAACGCTCCAAGAAAAAGATCGGGCGCTGACTATGTCTGAGCGTGAAAGGGCAGAGCTTGCCAAACAATTCGTTAAAATAGAAGAGCTTAGTGCTTCAGTTCAGTCCGAGCTTGGTTCGGTAGTGGCGGGACAAAGTATCCCTAAGCAGGATATGAGTATCGGTCAAATGGCTGCAAATTTGCAGAAAAAACTGGAAGGCTTGCACAATCAAATTGTTCAACAAGCAGCGGTTATTTCAGAATTGGAAAGTGAAGTGGCTCAAGGACATGAAAATCTCGCTCATTCAATTGTCAGTAAGACCCAAAAACTCCCAGAAATGGCCAAAACAAAATTTGAAGACCAGGTCGTTAAGCCTTTATATGAACAAATAGAGGGGATTCGGGAGAAAGTAGGTGGAATATCGGGTACTGTTCAAGCCTTACCACACCGAACCAAGGAAAGTCTTGATGAGCGTGTTGTCCATCCTTTACAAGAAATGTTGAGTGAAATGACCGCCAAAGTGAGTCGTGTCCCAAAGCTAACATCAGAGCAGTTCCATTCTTTGGTATTGGATCCATTGCAGAATCAATTGGATGACCTTAAGTCGAAGAGCCGCCAATTTACTGGCGATACTAAGACAACTTTTGAACAAACAATACTAAATCCAATACAGGAGCATTTCGATGCAATGGCCAAGTTAGTCCAGCAATTTCCGGTTCACACAAAAGAACAAGTCGAAAAGGGTCTTAAACAACTTCAAGAACAACTCGGTTCTGTTTCTGGTATCGGTCAGGAGATATCCAAAAAGACTAGGGAGAGCGTTGACCAATGGATCGTTCAACCAATCCAGCAGCAACTGTCAAAACAACCACATGCTGCATCTTAGTGGATTACTAAAGTTTGGGAGGGTATATAGTGCAATTGGTCGGTTACTCTATTAAGCAGATGATTGATACAAACTTTGATGCATGTCGCTAAGATTTCAGGGTACCTCTATTTTGCTTCAGAACGTGGATCACGAGGAGCAAGGTAGAGGTGGACTGGCAGAATTTAATTGGAGTAGGGTAGGCTCAAAAGAATTAATGACGGTGACATGATCGATAAGGGGCGAGCAAAACTAAGTGTTTTTCAGTTTTTTGATCGATACCGGCTTTCTTCCTCATAATAGTTGGGAAAACCAACCGCAGTTTTAAGATCTTCGAAGTCCAGTATTTGGGCGGGTGGTGATCCTTGTTTTAGTGCGGCTAATGCGTGCTGCATAGCTTTGATGGAGGTGTTTAGCAGGGTCAAAGGATAAACTGCTATTTTATATCCAATTCTCTCGAGTTCGGTGGGCGGTAGAATGGGTGTTTTTCCATATTCGATCATATTAGCCATTTTAGGTGCATGTACCGATTGGCAATACTGTTCCATTTCGTGTTTTGATTCAGGAGCTTCCAGAAAGCTGACATCTGCTCCGATTTCGACAAATGCTCGGCTCCTTTCGATAGCCTCGTCCAACCCATTAATTGTTCGCGCATCAGTGCGGGCCATAATTAGGATGTCTTCGCTTTCATTTCGGGCATCTACAGCAGCTTGTAGCCGGATCAATGCCTCTTCCCTGCCAACTACTGATTTCCCTTTAGTATGGCCGCAACGTTTGGGCATCACTTGGTCCTCGATCATGATACATGCAAATCCAGCTCGGGCGTATCCCTGAACGGTGCGCTTAACATTCATCGGATTCCCAAAACCGGTATCACCATCGCCGAACACAGGAATCGATACCACATTGCAAATGTTACGACCCTGATCCACCATTTCTGCATAGGAAATTAAACCGGTGTCGGGCATACCAAGTCGAGACCCAGAGACCGCAAAACCGCTCATAAATAAGGTATCGAAACCAGCTTCCTCACAGAGCTTTGCCGACATCGCATCGTGACAGCCAGGCATGAGTATCAAACCCGGTTGAGCCAGTAAGGTTCTTAATTTTTCAGCAGGTGAATGCGTTTTTTTCATATCAGGAACCTTCCTACTCAGAGGACTGCCTAGTTAACCCAAGTGGTGCAAGTATTCACGAAGACAAGGGGGTAGCAAAGAAAAACCAGGACCATAATTATTGATCCTCGATGTCATCCCCTGAGCCCCGTGAACTCCTTCCTCTATGCTAAATGAACGGGATTATTAATAGTGCAACAATATTAATAATTTTGATCATCGGATTAATTGCCGGTCCAGCAGTATCTTTATAAGGGTCACCGATTGTATCTCCGGTTATTGCCGCCTTATGTGCTTCAGACCCCTTTCCACCACAATTTCCATCTTCAACATACTTCTTTGCATTATCCCAAGCGCCACCTCCGACCGTCATGGAGATTGCTAAGAATAATCCGGTAATAATAGTACCGATCAGTAATCCACCTAACGCTTCCCGACCTAGCAAGAGTCCGACTATCACAGGAACCGCAACCGGCAGTAACGACGGCACAATCATTTCCTTGATGGCTGTTACGGTTAGCATATCTACCGCTTTAGAGTAATCCGGTTTTTCCGTGCGATCCATAATGCCTGGCATTTCTCTGAACTGTCTACGCACTTCAACGACAACCTCACCAGCAGCACGGCCCACAGCTTCCATGGCTAGAGCACCGAATAAATAGGGTACTAAACCACCGATAAATAAACCAATAACCACCATATGGTTAGAAAGGTCAAAGGTGTAGGTAGCACCCAGATTATTTGTGTAATCGGCAAACAAAACCAAAGCAGCCAATCCAGCCGATCCAATAGCATAACCTTTGGTCACGGCTTTAGTTGTGTTGCCTACCGCGTCTAACGGATCGGTGATGTTTCTAATCGCTTCCGGTAATTCGGCCATTTCGGCTATACCGCCTGCGTTATCAGTGATTGGCCCATAGGCGTCTAAGGCGACGATCAGCCCGGTCATCGACAACATTGAGGTTGCGGCAATAGCGATTCCGAACAGGCCAGCAAGTTCGTAACTAGCCCAGATGCTGGCGCACACCGCGATTACCGGCGCGGCGGTTGCTTTCATTGAAACACCTAAGCCAGCAATGACATTGGTTGCGTGACCCGTCGCTGAGGCTTCTGCAATATGTTGAACGGGTTTGTATTCTGTCGAGGTGTAATACTCGGTTATGACAACCATGGCTGCTGTTAATAACAGACCAACCAATGCTGAAAAATAGATATTTGCTGAAGACACTTCAACCCAATTCACAGTGAGATTTTCACCGAGCATCATCAATGTTACTGGATAGAATGCGATAGCAGCGATAACCCCTGAGACGATCACGCCTTTGTATAAAGCGGCCATAACCGAACCCTGATGGGCAACCTTGACAAAAAAAGTACCGATAATTGATGCAACAATAGAAACACCACCCAAAGCCAATGGGTAAGCAATGGCACCTTGGTCGGCATTTTCCACCATTAAACTTGCCAGCAGCATGGTTGCGACGATGGTTACAGCGTAAGTTTCGAATAAATCGGCTGCCATCCCAGCACAATCTCCGACATTATCTCCTACATTGTCGGCAATGACTGCGGGATTTCGGGGGTCATCTTCCGGAATATTTTTTTCAATCTTTCCAACCAGATCTGCTCCGACATCCGCGCCTTTGGTGAAAATACCACCACCTAAGCGCGCGAAGATTGAAATCAAAGAGCTACCAAATGCCAGTCCGATTAGTGAGTGCACCGTGTTTCCCGCACCAATAGTCTCAAGCAAGGTATAGTAACCTGCAACCCCTAACAGCCCGAGTCCGACTACAAACATTCCAGTTATCGCGCCGCCCCTGAATGCTACTTGAAAAGCTGCGTCCAAACCATGGTGTGCTGCTTGTGCAGTACGCGAATTGGCTCGAACAGAGATATTCATACCGAAATATCCTGCTGCTCCAGACAAGATCGCACCAATTGCGAAACCTATAGCCGTTGCCCAATCCAGCCCTATGCCGATCGCAATAAATAAAACCACACCGACAATAGCGATGGTTTTATATTGTCGATTTAAATAGGCTGCTGCGCCTTGTTGAATTGCCGACGAAATCTCTTGCATTTTTTCGTTACCGGCGGGCTGGCTATCGATCCAATCGATTGATATTACGCAGTATACAATGGCGGATATAGCCGCGAACAACGCAAATGCAGCCCCTCCACCGACTGCAAAACCAACCACTGCTATTAAAACTAGTATAATGATAGATATATTTCGGTAATGGAAGTTACCAAGATACGGCATCACCCCAGCGCGCAACGAAGCCACGATCTCATTCGACATACAATATTCCCCTCGCTATTTATGTATTAATTGACAATAAGTTCCAGTATTATTTTAGCTTAAATTCTGTCCCAAGCTTTTTCTCCACTCCACGATTTTTAAGCACTGTATATTTGGGTAAACCGTTTTTGTACGGAGGGTAATCCTCGCCTTCGATTAGTGGTTGCAGGTACTCGCGACACTCTTCGGTAATACCGAATCCATCGTCGCTGATATATTTTTCAGGCATCTTCTTTTCGACATTGGCCACTTCGGCTAATTGAGCACACCCAATCTCCCATCGATAAGGAGAATTTGATGTGCGCACTATAATTGGCATCACAGCGGTTTTTCCTTCCAGGGCGAACTCAACAGCAGCTTTGCCCACGGCGTAAGCTTGTTCAACATCGGTTTTTGATGCGATATGGCGTGCAGACCGCTGCAAATAATCCGCAACCGCCCAGTGATACTTGTAACCCAGGGAATTTTTAACCATGTTCGCGATTACAGGAGCGGCACCTCCTAGTTGTGAATGTCCAAATGCATCCGATTCACCAGCTTCGGCTAGAAACCGACCTTCCTCACCTTTAACGCCTTCTGATACCACAACCGAACAAAAGCCAAATTTTTCAACATTCTTCTTCACTCTAGTTACAAACTTTTGGTGTTGAAATGGGACTTCTGGGAATAATATGACGATTGGAATTCGAAAATCTTGATTTGCTGCCAGCCCCCCTGCTGCTGCTATCCATCCTGCATGGCGTCCCATAACCTCAACGACGAATACTTTAGTTGAGGTAGAGCACATCGACGCTACATCCAAACTTGCCTCCAGCGTTGAAATGGCAATATATTTGGCAACCGATCCAAAACCGGGACAATTATCGGTGATTGGCAGATCGTTATCTACAGTTTTCGGGACTCCCACACACGTTATGGGGTAACCCATTTTAGTACCTAATTGAGAGACTTTATGCGCCGTATCTTGGGAGTCTCCGCCTCCATTGTAGAAAAAATATTTTATATCGTGAGCTTTAAATACTGCTATAAGGCGTTCATATTGCGCTTGATCTTCCTCCAACCCTTTGAGCTTATACCGACAGGAACCAAATGCCCCGGAAGGAGTATGCCGCAATGCAGAAATCGCAGCATCAGATTCCAGACTGGTATCGATTAAATCTTCCAACAAAGCACCAATAATTCCATTTCGGCCAGCATAGACTTTACCTATCTTATCGGCATGGCGGCGGGCAGACTCGATTAATCCGCAGGCACTAGCATTGATAACCGCAGTTACTCCCCCGGATTGAGCATAGAATGCGTTCTTTACAGCCATTGAGTTTTTAAAATAAGTTAGCTTTCGATGAATCGGCCCATAAAATAGATGAAAGGGATCGACTTTACAAGCCTTTAGAATAACTTCTTATCAAAAAATTTAGGATATAATAGGTTTCAATTAACGTTGGCTCGCATTTCTCGTTAGCTATCTACTCTCATGCCGTACGGTTTATGGGATGCGCTTAAAAACGTGGGTTGTTAGTACACCCTGTTATCCTATCACTTTTGCGACCCTTCTATACGTAAACCAGTGAGAAACCCGGTCATAAATAAAAATAACTAACCATCTCAGACAAATTAGGTCGAATCGAGATGTTTCCCAGATTAACTTAAGTTGTTTAGGGATTTGGCCGAGAACAGGAACACTACTGCGTGAGAGCTAGGTTAGATTTTTTCTAACAATGTTGAAATAGGACCTTGATTTTACCCCTTCGGGGCCACCTTCAGTTATCCTAATCCTCTAGAGATGGATGTGCGGTTAAGTAATCCTAACATTCGCGTCACACTATGAAAAATTTTGTCTTAAAAAAGAATTCCTTCTCCACACTATCTACCCTCAAGAAGGCATTTAGAGAGTTCTGGTATTTTTTCTGGCATCATTTTTTTGCCGCGAATTGCATGCAGAGTTCAGCGGCTCTAGCGTATACCACGCTTTTATCGCTCGTTCCACTCATGGTGGTTTCGTTATCAATTTTTTCTGCGTTTCCGGTTTTTGAAAGTGCTAGTGCTCAAATTCAGGATTTTGTTTTCGATAATTTCGTTCCAGCCTCTGGAGCAGTTGTCCAGAAACACCTATTTTCATTCTCTTCCAAGGCAAAACAACTGACGGGTACAGGTATATTTTTCCTTATGGTTACCGCAATAATGATGATGTCAACTATAGAAAAATCATTGAACAGTATTTGGCGGTTGAATCAACATAGAAAATTATTGAGCAAGTTTATCATTTATTGGTCAGTTTTGACTCTAGGTCCATTGTTTATGGGTATCGGCATTGCAATTACCTCTTATGTAGTGTCATTGCCTTTGTTGGCTGAGCCTGCAGTGTTGCTCAGCAAGCGATTGGGACTATTAAAAACCATCCCATTTGTCATGGAAACTCTTGCTTTTACCTTTCTCTATCTGCTTGTCCCCGTAACCCGGGTACGATTTATTCACGCCGTTGCCGGTGGTTTGGTTGCCGCTTTGTTGTTCGAAGTGGCAAAATTTGGATTTACCTTTTACATTACGAATTTTCCAACCTATCAAACTATTTACGGTGCCCTAGCTTCGATCCCAATTTTTCTTGTTTGGGTTTACTTGTCCTGGACCATCGCGTTGGTCGGTGCGCAATTTGCTTATTCTCTTTCAACATTTCGGTTTTGCAATCAAAAAAAAGA
>CAZZET010000043.1:0-12311 GCA_964653275.1 uncultured Methylococcales bacterium | reverse complement strand
CATGACTTTACTTTTCGGTTAGCTCAAGTTGGAAGCGCTAATGAAGAATTCGCGAATGAAGCGATAATTGAACTTTTCGGTCAAATTAATCGAAGCTTGGATGCATCAATGGACTTTCCTATTGCCCTGTTGTTTGTTAGACCGGTTTCTTAGTTATTCAATGCGACTCTGTTACAGTTGATGCTGCGGGTTTTTGAGTGATCAAGATCTACCAAAATCCACGCTGTCTTGGGGTTCAAAGTCTGAGATTCTGGAAGATATCAATTTTTTAAGCAAGTTTGGATAATTTTGTGTCGACTATGGGTGTTTTAGTGGCGGGGAAATGCCCCTTTTGATGAATAATCATCTGTAGGTCAGGTTAGCGTTCCACTGGGCTCATGAATCGGTAGGGTGTCGACTTTCTGACGGTTGGTGGTGACGTTCTTGGCAACCATCAGCTGGGTCTCGTCTTTGAGTGATTTACTCTGGTGTGCTAGCGGACTTCATTGGGTAACACCAAACTAACTATTTTAGGTATTGACAATATCATTTCATACGCCAGTTTTCTTAGGTATACTATTGGGCTTTTCTTTGGGTGATCATTGGCGCCCGTTTTTTTGAGGATTACAGGTTGTGGAGCTCAACGGCGCAGACATAGTAGTAAAGTGCCTTCAAGATGAAGGCGTCGAATATATTTTTGGATATCCTGGTGGGGCGGTATTACATCTTTATGATGCCCTATTCAAGCAAGAAAAGGTCAAGCACGTTTTGGTCCGGCACGAGCAAGGGGCGACTCATGCTGCTGACGGGTATGCAAGATCCACTGGTAAACCTGGAGTTGTCCTAGTTACTTCTGGACCGGGCGCTACCAATGCGGTCACTGGAATTGCCACCGCTTATATGGACTCTATTCCACTGATAGTGGTTACGGGGCAGGTACCTTCTCCGGTTATAGGAAGTGACGCATTCCAGGAAGTGGATACAGTGGGTATCACAAGGCCCTGCGTCAAGCACAACTTTTTGGTTAAGGATGTTAAAAATATTGCGAAGACCATGAAGAAGGCCTTTCATATCGCGACGACTGGGCGCCCAGGCCCTGTTGTAGTGGATATTCCCAAAGATATTACAGACCCAAACATTAAGATCCCCTATAAATACCCGCGAACGGTATCTATGCGTTCCTATAGTCCTGCGGTTAAGGGGCATAAATTTCAAATTAAGAAAGCGGTTGATTTGATGATAAGCGCCGAACGCCCCATGATATATTCGGGTGGTGGCGTGGTATTGGGTGGGGCGTCAGATGTATTAACCGAGCTGACAAAGCTTCTGGGTTACCCTATAACCAATACCCTGATGGGTTTGGGTGCATATCCTGCGACTGATGGCCAATTTGTCGGCATGCTAGGTATGCACGGTACTTACGAAGCCAATATGGCTATGCATGATTGTGATGTTTTGATTGCAATTGGTGCGCGGTTCGATGACCGGGTTACTGGGGTTATCAGCGAATTTTGTCCTGATGCGAAAATCATTCACATTGATGTGGATCCTGCGTCCATTTCGAAAACCGTTCGTGTGGATATTCCCATCGTCGGCGAAGTAGGTGCAGTGTTGACGGAATTATTGATTCAGGTTAAAGATCATAAAAAAAAGCCAAATAAGAAAACGCTTGCTGCTTGGTGGAAGTCGATCGATAAATGGCGCAATATTGATTGCCTTCAGTATGACAGAGAAAGCGCATTAATAAAGCCCCAATATGTCGTAGAGCAGTTGTATGATGTAACCAAGGGGGAAGCTTTTGTGACATCTGATGTTGGCCAACATCAAATGTTCGCTGCTCAGTTTTATAAATTCGATAGACCCCGCCGATGGATTAATTCTGGAGGCCTTGGAACCATGGGTTTTGGGATGCCGGCAGCCATTGGTGTCCAATTAGCCCATCCTTCTGCACAAGTCGCCTGTGTTACAGGAGAGGCAAGTTTTATAATGTGTGTACAGGAGCTCTCAACTGCGCTTCAATATAATACTCCTATAAAAATAATCAATTTAAATAACCGTTACATGGGCATGGTCCGCCAGTGGCAGGAATTTTCATACGAAAGCCGTTATTCTCATTCGTACATGGATGCTTTGCCAGATTTCGTTAAGTTGGCAGAAAGTTTTGGTCATGTCGGGATGCGGATAGAAGATCCAAAAGATGTTAAGTCTGCGCTTGAAAAGGCATTTAAGCTTAAAGATCGTGTGGTATTCATGGATTTTATGGTTGACCAGACGGAAAATGTTTACCCAATGATCGAAGCTGGAAAAGCCCATAATAAGATGCGGTTGGCACCGGGAACCGCTGTAGATAGGGAGTTGGCTTGATGCGACACATTATAGCCATTTTACTGGAGAACGAATCAGGATCATTATCGCGAGTCGCCGGGCTTTTTTCTGCACGGGGATATAATATTGAATCGCTCACGGTTGCTACAACAGAGGACCAAAGTCTCTCACGGATGACTATTGTTACCCGGGGAAGCGAGGAAATACTGGAACAAATCGTCAAACAATTGAATAAGCTTATCGATGTCGTCAAACTCATCGATATTGATCTTTCGGAATCATCGCATATTGAGCGTGAATTGATGATGGTTAAGGTGCATGCTAGCGATGATGCTCGAGGAGAAATCAAAAATCTATGCGAAATTTACCGAGGGAATATAATCGATGTCACTGCATCGACTTATGTCATTGAAATGACCGGAACGTCGGCTAAGTTGGATTCATTCATTCAATCCATTGGACAGGGTCAGGTCATAGAAGTCGTTCGATCTGGAGCAACCGGCTTGTTGCGAGGAGAAAAGTGTCTTTCACTCTGAGTCCCTAACCTTATACAAATGAAGTTTTAAAGCACGAGGAAATCCATGCAAGTATATTACGACAAAGACGCTGATCTTTCGATTATCCAAAACAAAAAAGTTTCAATTATCGGTTATGGTTCGCAAGGGCACGCCCACGCGAACAATCTCAAAGACTCGGGGGTGGATGTGATTGTTGGCCTACGTGACGATTCGTCATCGGTCGCCAAGGCTAAAAATGCTGGAATAACTGTCATGTCCATTGCTGATGCGGCTAAAAATGCAGACGTTGTAATGATCTTGGCTCCGGATGAGCACCAAGCTAAACTGTACGCCGACACTATCGAACCGAATATTAAACAAGGCGCAACGCTAGCTTTTGCCCATGGATTTAATATCCACTTTGAGCAAATCATTCCGCGCGCTGATTTAGACGTCATCATGATTGCTCCAAAAGGACCAGGACACCTCGTTCGGTCGACCTATACCGAAGGTGGCGGGGTTCCTTCTTTGATAGCGATTTTTCAAGATGTTTCTGGCCAAGCTAAAGAAACAGCACTATCTTATGGATCCGCCAATGGTGGTGGTCGGGCGGGTATCATTGAGACCAATTTTCGAGAAGAAACTGAGACAGATTTGTTTGGGGAACAGGCGGTTTTGTGCGGAGGAACAACAGCGTTGGTCCAGGCAGGCTTCGAAACTCTAGTAGAAGCGGGGTATGCTCCGGAAATGGCGTATTTTGAATGTTTGCATGAGTTGAAACTAATTGTCGATCTTATGTACGAAGGCGGAATTGCCAATATGCGTTACTCCATTTCTAATACTGCAGAGTACGGCGATTTTACCCGAGGACCGAGAATCGTTAATGACCAAACTAAATTAGAAATGAAAAAGATTCTCGATGAAATTCAAAGTGGTGAATTCGCTAAAGAATTTATATTGGAAAATCAGGCTGGAGCCGCGAGTTTAAAAGCCAAACGTCGGCTTGGGCGTCGACATGCTATAGAAGAGGTGGGTGCCCGTTTACGTAATATGATGCCTTGGATTAAGGCGAATAAAATTGTCGATAAAGAAAAAAATTAGAGTAACTATTAATTCACCTCTATTTTGCTCTATTACAGTGTCAAAAATGTTCAGTTACAAAAGTAAACTGTACATTTTTCCTTTGTTCCTCAAGAAAATAGAGGCCATCTGAATAGAGTTACTGTTTGGGGTATTGTTTTCGGGGTTGGGAAATGACAACGGTTGGAACGAATAAAATCAAAAAGCGTCGGCGTGGAATATATTTATTGCCGAATTTATGTACTACTGCCGCTCTTTTTTCGGGGTTTTACGCGATAACAGCCGCTTTCCACAATCGATTTGAATTGGCAGCGGTAGCTATTTTTGTTTCCTTGATTATGGATGGTCTTGATGGACGAATAGCCCGGCTCACCAATACCCAGAGCGAATTCGGCGCCCAGTACGATAGTCTTTCGGACATGATGTCTTTTGCCGTTGCACCAGCATTAGTAATGTATGTTTGGTCTTTGTCGAATTTAGGCAAAATCGGTTGGTTTGCAGCGTTTGTACATGCTGCTGGTGGAGCCTTACGCTTAGCCCGGTACAATGCTCAGGTGGGCGGTGAAGATAAACGTTATTTCCAAGGTTTACCCAGTCCTTCTGCCGCAATGTTACTGGCAAGTTTTATGTGGGTATCTTTAGAATACGGCTATGATGGAGAAACTCTCCAATACATATCATTGATCATAACGATAACAAGCGGTTTGTTAATGGTTAGTAACATCCGCTATCTAACCTTTAAGGAAATTGACTTTCGTGGCGAAATACCTTTTGTGGTTGCGATAGGCATGATGCTTAGCATAGGTATGATATTTGCCCATCCACCCTTGATGGTATTTTTGCTTTTCATGGTATATACAATTTCTGGCCCGCTACTGACAGTCGTGTTGTTAAAGAGTCGCCGTAGCTTGAGGAAAATGTAGCTGTTCAATAACTCCTGAAATCGATTATTTTTTGCCTTGAATTGACTCGATATGGGTTTGTAGGCCAATAAAGAGCCTCTTATCAGAATTCTATTAATCGTTATGCTGTACCGATGTTTGGGGTAGTAAAGGATATGACTGACATAACGGAAATTGATGAATCCCTCAATCAAAATTTTGCGATCTATGCCAAGACTGGAACAAATACAATTAATAATAATCTACCCAACTCCGGTATTGCACTGGAAGTACCATTTGGGAATGATTCTATCAGTTTAGTGTCCGAGTATTGATTGGCCAAGTATCCACTGCTACAGAAGTGGTGGAAAATACCAGTATGTCTCGTAGAACCATAGACTGACGCAGAATGCCTTTCGGCAGCCCGATGAAAGGGGATTAGGTCTGTTGAGCTAATAATTTTTTTTCCAAGGCGTTTATCCGCTCCAATGTTCCTAGGTCAGTCCATAATCCCTGGTATATTTCACCACTAACGTCACCGCGTTCCATGGCTTGCCGTAGGATTGGGGCGAGGGGATACGTACCCTCCTTACAACCTTCAAATAACTTTGGTTGATAACTTCCGATCCCTGCAAACGTATAGTTTTGGTTTCCTCCTACGTACACAGTTCCATTGTCGGTAATTGAAAAATCTCCAGAAGGATTATGTTTCGGATTTGGCACCAAAATTATGTGGGCTAATCGTGGTGGTTTTTTGATCAATGTTTGTAAAGGGAAATCGCAAAAAATATCGCCATTGACTACGGTAAAGGGATCATTGCCCAGTAGAGGTAGTGCATGGAAAATGCCGCCTCCAGTCTCTAATCCGACTGGTCCTTCTCGGGAATAGCTAATTTTTACACTAAAACGACTCCCATCCTGCAAAACCATTTCAATTTTATTTCCAAGGTGGGCAAGATTAACTATCAGATCTTTAAACCCAGCTTCTTCCAAAGCTTGAATGGTATATTCAATGATTGGCCGCCCAGCTACTGCTACTAACGGTTTAGGAATATTATCGGTCAAGGGTCGAAGTCGTTCACCGCGTCCGGCGGCTAGTATCATCGCTTTCATTCAAATCCAAATATCTTCTTTTGGGTTTTTTTGTTAAGGTTGTGGCTATTATGCACCGTGGGGACTAACTGGTCAGCGAGCTTCCTTAAATTTGTTTTAGAATAAGAAAAATCTCGATCCTCTTAATGTATCACAGACGTATCCGCAATTCTCATCAGCTTTCTTCTGCGGGTCTCTGGTGTAGTCTATTGTGCTTGAAAAACGTACTTAATGTGTTAACAAGTGTGTTTTTGAGCGTTATCCTGACTGTGTTTCGTATCCCTACGTTCTCGAGACCCCTGGTTGTGAATTCCAGTGAAAGATGTGGGCTACTGCTTGTTCTATTGATTTCTTTTGGGAGTTCTCAGTTTCTTGCGGCGCAAGACATTTGGGACTGTCAACTTGGCGATGATGGCAAAGAATGGGTTTGTGCTACCAAGGAAAAAGAATTCGAACCCGAACCTAAAACCAAAAAACCCGTTGATTCGCAGAAAACCATTGCCCAACAGTCTCCTCCTCAAACTATGATGCCACTAAAGCCGGAGCCTACTCCGCCAATTCAACAATCTGGCTGGAATTGTGTGGTCGATTCAGAAGGTACGGGTTGGAACTGTACCCTAACGGGTCGAGACCCGAGTGTTCCATCCGATATTGATACGGCCGATAAAAAGAGTGACGAATTTATTCCCGTGCACACTGACCGAGAAATGGAGGTGTATAACAACATGTTGGAGCGAATTCCCTATGACCCTTGGGCATCGTGCACATCACTATTAGGGCCTGCTATATCCTCTGATCTTGGTGTTCAACGCGATCTTGCGCCGATTTCGATTGAATCCGATTATGTTGATGTTTTTGAGGAAGAAATCTTGTCATTTTCCGGAGGCGTAGATTTTACCCGGGCGGATCAAAATGTAATGGCCGACCAGACCGAGTACGATCTCCAATCCAATACATTGAACGCAAGAGGGAATGTTTATTTTCGCGAAGAAGGACTATCGCTATATAGTGACAGCACGTTTTTAAAATTGGCATCGGATAAGGCGCACCTAACTAACACTCAATATCTTTTTAATGCTATTCCCGCACGCGGCCAGGCCGATGTTGTGTATAAAGACAGTAATACTCTTTATCGCTTAAAAAATGCAAGCTATACCACTTGTCGTCCCAATAACCAGGATTGGGCTCTATACGCAGATGATATTAAGCTAGACGGTGAAAGTGGAGTAGCTGAAGCCTTAGGCGCCGTGCTAAAAGTCAGAGATGTTCCAGTACTTTATACTCCATATATTTCATTTCCCATTGACGATAGACGAAAATCAGGGTTTCTTGCTCCCTCTATAGGGAGTACTGAGGAAACCGGATTCGATATGACGGTTCCCTATTACTGGAATATTGCACCCAACCTCGATTTGACTTTTTCTCCCCGGGTCATGAGCAAGCGCGGCGTTCTACTGGGAGGCGAATTGCGCTATCTTACACAAGCGTCCAATACTGAATTTTCAGCAGAGTTGGTTCCTTACGACAGTGAACGACGAGACATACGAGGGCAAGCTTCTCTTATTCATTATACTCGTTTTAGCCAAAATCTTAGTTTCGATATCGATGGAAATTACGTATCTGACGATGATTATCTGGACGAGCTGGGTAATACTTTGTCTGTCTCCGATCAACGGCATGTCAAAAGTCAGGCGAACGTTCTATATAGAACCGAAGACACGTTGATGCTGGCCAGGACCGAATATTACCAGACTATAGATCGCACCATAAACAGCGATGATCGGCCTTATCGGCGGCTACCCCAGCTTGCCCTGGATACCAGAAAACCAATTGGCAATACTGGCACAGAAGTTAATTTAAATAGCGAATTTGTCTATTTTGATCGAGGTAATTCAGTTACAGGTCCCCGGTTGAATATTAACCCGGGATTGAGCTACACTTTTGAAACGCCGTCAATGTATATTAAACCGAAGATTTCGGTCGATCATACCCAGTATTGGCTCGATGATCCTACCGATACATTTTCTAATGTAAATCGTACTCTTCCCATTGCTTCAATTGATAGCGGTGTGTTTCTCGAGCGTGATGTTGTTTTAAATTCGAGCCCTTATATACAAACATTGGAACCCAGAGCATTCTATCTATATATTCCTGATCATAATCAAAATGACATTCCAATTTTCGACACGTCCGAATTTGATTTTAACTATAATCAATTATTTCGGGATAATCGATTTAATGGAATTGATCGAATAGGCGATGCAAACCAGTTTTCTTTGGCTTTGACTTCTAGATTTATTGATTCAAGTACTGGAAAAGAACGGCTCAAAGCGACGGTGGGACAAATTTACTACTTTAGTGAGCAGAACGTTACAGAAAGCCCAAATACCCCACGCCCAACAACGAACTTATCCAATTTAATTACTGAGCTTGATGCGGTAATTATTGATGGTTTAACTTTTCGTTCGGGTTTGCAATGGAACCCTGACGTCAACGACATTGCACGCGGAGACGCCACCGTAGAATATAGGGAAGGTTTGGATCGTATTTTAAATTTATCTTACCGCTATCGCAGAGATCTCACGGCCGAAGAGCGACTGATAGACCAGGGCGATGTTTCTTTTCGCTGGCCATTGTTGGACGATATCCGCGTAGTAGGGCGTTTGCAATATTCCTTTTTGGACGATCAGACTGTAGAAAGTTTCCTGGGATTTGAAAAAGAAGGTTGTTGTTGGAGGCTCCGTGTCCTTGGGCGCCATTATGTAAATGACGTCGACAGTGAAGCCCAAACAGGCATTTTTTTCCAGGTGGAATTCAAAGGTTTCACTAGTTTCGGGGACCAAGTAGATAAATTTCTCGAGCGCAATATTTCCGGATACCGCATACCATAAAGGGTACCTATATGAAAAAAAATTCGATTGAATCACGTTTGTTGTATCGCCGAGGGGTTATCTTCATCCTAGTCCTAGTTTTTAATTGGTCAATTCCTGCATCTGCCAAGCTAATCGATCGAATTGTTGCGGTTGTTGAAGATGATGTTGTTCTCGCCAGTGAATTAGATCGCCAAGTTTTCACAATCAAACAGACATTGGCTCAATCCAATCAAAATCTTCCGCCTGACTTTATTATTCAAAAGCAGGTTCTAGAGCGCATGATTATCGGTAAATTGCAACTACAGCTGGCGGAACGGTCGGGGATAACCGTAGATGATGAGACTTTACGTAGATCTATGTTGGAGTTGGCACAACGAAACAGTATGACGCTTGAACAGTTTCGCGGGGCACTTGAGCAAGAAAACATACCCTATGCGGATTTTGTCAAAGATATGCGTAATGAAATATTGGTAACTCGCCTCCGCACTAATCAGGTAAACAGTAGGGTAAAGGTGAGTAGTCGGGAACTTGAGCACTATATGGAAACAGAAAGTCAGTTCGACGAACAGCAAAAAACCCAGTATCACTTAGGACATATTCTAATTGCTACTCCGGAGGCCGCTGCGCCCTCGACCATCCAATCCGCCAAAAAGACGGCCGATGGAATATTGAAGCAACTTCGCTCAAATGCTGATTTTCGACAACTAGCAATATCCGTTTCTGATGGTTCGCAAGCACTGAATGGCGGTGATCTGGGTTGGCGAAAATTGGGTCAGATCCCCACGCTATTCGTTGAATACATAGTGAATATGCAAACGGGTGATATACAGGGACCGATTCGGAGTCCTAGTGGATTTCATCTTATTAAACTGATTGAAGTTCAGGGTGCCAGCAAACACATCGTCACCCAAACCAAAGCTCGCCATATTTTGATCAAACCTAATGAACTGATCGATGACAAGGATGCCAAAAAACGGCTTGATAAATTGAAATTCCGGATTGAAAATGGAGAACCTTTTGACTCTTTGGCGCGATCGTACTCAGACGACAAAGCTTCAGCACTCAAGGGTGGTGATCTTGGTTGGATCGAGCCGGGTGCATTGGTTCCTCCGTTCGAACGTGCTATGAATCAACTGGCGGTCAATGACATTAGTGAACCAGTGCAAACCCAATTTGGTTGGCACATAGTTCAGGTTCTCGAACGCAAGAAGCGTGATAATACCGCTGAACATAAAAAAGATCAGGCACGAGAAGAAATTCGGAAACGCAAAATCGAGGAGGAAACCGAACTTTGGTTGCGTCGGATCCGTGATGAAGCGTATGTTCATATCATGTGAAGTTAAAACGTCGTTAAAACCTTGATTCCGCGCATCGCATATACACCAGGGGAACCCGCCGGAATTGGTCTGGATCTTTGTGTATTAGCGGCACGCAAGTGTTTCTCCTGCGAAATTATTGTATTTGGCGACTATGACTTGCTTGTTGATCGAGCCAAGCAGCTTGGTATTCCTTTAACAATCAGCACGGTTGACTTTAGTGTTCCACCTAAGTCTAATCTGGCGAATGAGTTAAAGATAGTTCCCATTCCGTGCCAATCCAATACAGTTTTAGGGAAACCAAACGCAGAAAGTGTTCCCTATATTTTAAAAACCATCGATCAAGCGGTGCGCTCCTGTATGACTGGATGTGTAGATGCTCTAGTGACAGGTCCTATTCACAAAGGCATTATTAATTCTGCTGGTATCTCTTTTTCGGGCCACACTGAATATATTGCTGGGATTACCGGGGGTATCCCGGTCATGATGTTGGTGGCGCCTGCTCTTAGAGTTGCTTTAGTTACCACTCATTTACCACTTTCCAGTGTGAGTGCTGCCATTACATCCAAACGAATCAAAACAATTTTGCGAATTCTGAATGGGGATTTGATACATCGATTTGGGATTGCTAATCCGCGGATTCTCGTTTGTGGACTCAATCCTCACGCTGGTGAAGGTGGTTATATAGGTCGGGAGGATATCGATGTCATCGAGCCTGCGTTGACCTCACTCTCAAAGGAGGGTTTGTGCTTAGAGGGACCTCTTCCTGCCGACACACTTTTTACGCCTAAATATCTGGAACAAGCCGATGTGATTGTAGCTATGTATCACGACCAAGGATTGCCGGTTTTGAAACATATTGGGTTTGGCCAAGCGGTGAATATTACCCTGGGTCTTCCGATTATTCGTACATCGGTGGACCATGGTACTGCATTAGATCTCGCGGGCAGTGGCCGTGTGGATACTGGCAGTCTTATAGCTGCGATTCATGCTGCTATTGATATGGTAGAAAATCACGCGGTGTTTGGCAGGCAAGAGATGTTGTCACCCTGATGAATCATCGTCCTCGTAAGCGCTTTGGCCAAAATTTTCTCCAAGATTCTCAGGTTATTTTCCAAATCGTTGCGGCAATTAACCCGATGGAAAACCAGCATCTTGTCGAAATTGGTGCCGGAAAGGGAGCTCTAACAGATGAACTTGTGGAGAGTGGTGGCTTTTTGGATATTATTGAGATGGATTGGGATTTGGTTACCATTTTGAACAAGAAATTTGGAAATACTAGATCAGTTCGGATTCACAGTACTGATGCGCTTAAATTCGACTTCAAAAGTTTATACTCCAGTGGAAACAAACTACGGGTCGTCGGGAATCTGCCCTACAATATTTCTACCCCCCTTCTATTAAGATTACTGAAAAATGCAGAGATCGTAGAAGATATGCATTTTATGCTTCAAAAGGAAGTAGTAGACAGAATTTGCTCGCAACCAGGGAATAAACAATATGGCAGGCTCAGCATTCTAATGCAGTGCCGTTATCGAACCGAAAAATTGTTCGATGTTGCGCCAGAGTGTTTTAACCCAAGTCCAAAAGTTCATTCAGCCTTGGTTCGGTTGAAGCCGTTGGCCAGGCCGCCGGCCGATATCGCCGACCCTAAAATATTCGAATACGTTGTTGCCCAAGCGTTTAGCCAACGCCGAAAAACTTTGCGTAATACATTGAAAACCCTTGTGTCTGAAGAACAGCTTAAATCTATAGGAATTGATCCTAAAGCTAGGGCCGAAACACTTACTATCGAAGCTTTTGCACGATTAAGTCAACACATTTTTCAACAAGGTGGTTTGTTTCCCAACTCAGCCGATGATCAGATTAGCATTCGGTAATCTAAAAATACTTGGTCGACGTGTCGGTCATGATTAAAACTCAGCGAAAGAGGCAAAGAAAGGACTTCGTGGATTTCCAGATGCGATGGTTGCTTTGTATGGTCCGACTGAAAAAAAGCGACGAAATTGGTTGTCGATATACTTTTGGGCGGTGGTATTAACAGATCTGGCCTTGTGAAAAAAGGTATGCCGAAGATGATCTGAGAAATTCAACCGATATTTTTGAGGAGCTATTAGATTTATTCAAAGGTAATAAAGTTAGAGCAGTCGATATGTATGACCTAAATATCGGCTAACCTCATCAGGAATTTGTAGATAATTTCGAAGCTGATTCTAGTCCGTTGTGCCGGTTTTGGGGGAACTGGGGTCGATAATGCACGCAGGAGTC
>CAZZET010000042.1:0-27048 GCA_964653275.1 uncultured Methylococcales bacterium | reverse complement strand
GTGGTGTGTGTCGTTCGCTTGCATTTAATCACCTCGATCGAAACATACGAGGGAATCTTCGCACCGAAACGCTCGCGAAAATAGATGGGGTTTATAGATCGCTTACGTTTGTAATTCATCCGGATGACTATATAAACGATGACCGCTTTCGCGGTCATGTGTTTTTGTGTAAGTTCGTTTGTTTTCTGCAATAACCCATGCAGTAACTCTTGACGCTCTCGTTTGAACCGGATGCAGAGACCGAAGCACGACCTTGGCTATTCAAGCAACGGGTGATTGATTGGCCCAGATCATGCGTTTTACGGTCAATTAGAAGAGACTAGATTATACCAAAACGGTTTACCACTCGCGGAAAAACAGGTACTCCATTTGCTAGGCATAAAATACGGCCATGCCTCATGAAACCTGAAACGCCCATCAAACCCGTAGCTAAAGAAGGATTTCATCGACTTTAATGAAGTAAAACCGGTATAGTATTGGCCCATTTATTATTAGATGTGTGTCAGTGCCCTGTCTGCAACCTTAGCAGGTAGCGGAATATAACCATCCTTAATAACAACCTGCTGCCCCGTCTTAGAAAGTATCATCTTGATAAACTCTCGCTCCATAGGGGGCAGAGGTTTGTTAGGATGTTTATTTACATAGACGTAGAGGAAACGCGAGAGCGGATACGTGCCTGCTATGGCATTATCCGGTGTAGCTTCGACGTACTTACCCTCATGCTTTTTGGTTAGAGGAACCGCCTTCACACCTGAGGTTTTATAGCCGATACCGGAATAGCCGATACCATTGATAGAAACAGAAACGGATTGAACGACAGACGCAGAGCCCGGCTGCTCATTGACACTGTTTTTGTAATCGCCTTTGCAAAGAGCTTTCTTCTTGAAGTAGCCATAGGTACCAGAGACAGAGTTACGCCCATAAATTTGAATCGAACGGCTCGTCCACTCACCACCCAAACCAAGTTGACCCCACGAATTAATATCTTCTTTGTAACCACATTTGCGTGTTGAAGAAAAGACCGCGTCGACTTCAGGAATGCTCATCCCCTTAATAGGATTATCTTTATGAACGTATACGGCCAATGCATCGATTGCTACGGGAATTGCGGTAGGTTTAAAACCGTGGCGATCTTCAAATGCCTCAATTTCCTTGCTCTTCATCTTACGACTCATAGGTCCAACGTTGGAAGTACCTTCCGTTAGCGCCGGTGGTGCTGTCGATGATCCTGCGGCTTGTATCTGAATATTAACGTTTGGATAAAGCCGTTTGAACTCCTCTGCCCAAAGAGTCATCAGGTTTGCAAGCGTATCGGAACCCACACTGGAAAGGTTACCTGAAACGCCGGATGATTTGAGGTAGTCGGAAAGATTCTCGTCAACGGTTGAAACTGCTCCAGAAATCCTTGGAACAATTAATGCGAGCACAAATCCAATCGAGCTGAGAAATTTAATACTTTTCATCGATAATCTCCGCAAATACACATTTAATTTTAAAAGTTTAGTCATCAGGAGAAGGTAGTTTGGCATATCGAGTTGAAGGATTTGTGACTTAAAGGTGAACTTTTTGTTACATTTTCATTTAGTGGTGGACTAGTCCTTATTAGTTTGTCTTTCTCGGGCAACCCCCAAACAACCCTGCAAGTAGTTCACGTTGTTATTCCACTAGATAGAGTGCGTTGTTGAACCCTGGCTTCGGGAAACGTAATGGAAAAACTGCTACCTCTACCAATGCGGCTATCAATTTTCAGTTCCGCATCGTGTCTTGTGACGATGTGTCGTACAATCGCAAGACCCAATCCACTCCCTCCGCTTCGCCTGGAACGCCCTTTGTCAACCCGATAAAAACGTTCAGTGAGCCTTGGTAGATGATGTGCGTCAATGCCTGGGCCATTATCAAGAACTTCAAAGTAAGCTGAATGGTTTCGAAGCTGCCACGTGATTTCAATCAGGCCATCGCTTTGAGTATATCGAACTGCATTGAAAATCAGATTCGAAAAAGCGGCGTAAAGTTGGCTTTCGTCACCTGCAACCAGAAGCGTAGAAAGAACATTGACCTTAAACTCTTGCCCGACTGCCATAAATTCTTTTGCAGATAATTCTTTGGCGGCGTCGACAACGTTAAGGATTAAATTAGGAACATCGATAATATCTTTTGGATTAGTTTTTTCTACCTGTTCTACCTCAGAGAGAAGCAACATATCGTTGACTATTTGAATCATTCGGTCAGTCTGTTTGCGCATATTCTCTATCGGCTGTTTCCAAGCTTCTACTAACTCCTTCTCGCCTGACTCCTGCAAATTTTCGAGATATCCGCTCAAAACGGTTAGGGGCGTTCTGAGTTCGTGGGATGTATTGGCCACAAAGTCTCGTCGAATCAAATCGGCTCTATGAATTGCGGTCACATCCCATACCACCATGAGAAGCTGGTCATCACCAAACGGGACGAGCCTAACCGAAAGTAAATCACCTGATGAAACCGGGGAACCAATTTCGACCGGATGTTCAAAGCGTTGAGCCCGCAAAAACTCGATAAAATCTGGATGCCGAAGAAAAGAATCTATCCTTAATCCAATATCGTGCTTCGGGTCAAGTCCCAACATTTTTCTGCAGGCACTATTGAACCATTCAATTTCATAATTCTTATTGAGAACAACAGTTGCGTCAGGCATTGCATGGCTTGTGGCCCGAAACTGCTTAACCATTGCCGCAAGTTGTTTTTTATGTCGCTTATTCTTATTCTGAATAAGATAATAATGGTAAAAAATCTCACCCCAAATCCCAGGAGCATCGGGTGGTGACGTTTTTGCGCCCTTGCTAAGCCAATTGTCTAGTCGAGAAATGTTGTAAAGCATCCAAGCAATGTAAACGAAAACCCCAAAACTCACCGCCACGACAACATTTCCAGCCACCAGCCCGAAAATTGTTAAAGTAAAAAACAACGCTACGAGTCTGGTGATTTCACTGCTCCAGGATCGCTTAAAGACCATTGCCAAAATTACTCTGGGGTAAAACGGTAACCAATGCCTCGAACAGTCTGAATCAAATCGTCATGACCCGAGGACTCCAACGCCTTTCTGAGCCTTCGGATATGCACGTCAACAGTTCTTTCTTCCACGTAGACGTTGTTCCAAACGTTATCAAGCATTTGTCCGCGACTATAGACGCGATTGGGATTTTCCATGAGAAGTCGTAGGATTTTGAACTCAGTGGGCCCAAGATTCACTTTATTACCGTTGTCAGTCACTTGATGACTCACCGTATCGAGATCAAGCCCCTGATAACTAATACAACCCGATTCATGGGACGGGGATGTTCGGCGAAGAACTGCATTGATCCTTGACATTAGCTCTTTGACCGAAAACGGTTTGACAACATAATCGTCAGCCCCCTGGTCGAGGCCGCGAACCCTATCCTCATCGTACCCGCGTGCGGTTAACATAATGATCGGTATTTGTTTTCGAGAATCGTTACGCCGAATCCTACGTAGCAACTCCAAACCACTAACATTGGGTAGCATCCAATCTAAAAGGATCAAATCCACCTGCTCGGATTTTAATTTTGCCCAAGCTTCGTGTGTATCGCTTGCTTCAAAGACGATAGCTCCTTTACTCTGAAGTGACAAGGCCAGCATTTCTCGGATGTCTTTTTCATCCTCAACAATAAGAATACCGATTGCGTCAAACATCGCGTTGCAAATACTGGCACATCATCGATCTAAAAAGAAATATATTTGATTAACCCTATTCCACTTGATCATTTAACTTTGCTACCGCTTGTTCCAAAGTGATATGCCGTACATCCCGACCATGTACCAAATAGATAACGTATTCGCAGATATTTTTAGCATGATCCCCAATCCGTTCTATAGCTCGGGCTGCCCAGATGATATCGAGAACTGCAGTAATTGTACGAGGATCCTCCATCATAAAGGTGGCAAGTTGCCGAAGCAATAAATTATATTCCTTGTCAATCTTCTTATCTTGCCGAGCAGCTTTGATAGCCGCTTCAACATCCATCCGAGCAAAAGCGTCCAATGCATCATGAACCATTCGTTTTGCAAGATTACTCAGATGTTCGATTCCACTAGGTTGGGTACCCACCCCGAAAACACCTTCTTCCGAGAGCTCCAGTGCCATTTTCGCAACCTTTTCCCCCTCGTCACCAATCCGTTCTAAATCAGTAATTATTTTGATAACAGTAATAATCATTCGAAGGTCAACTGCAGCCGGGTGTCTACGAGCGATAATTTGAGAACACTCTTCATCGATTTCGACTTCCAAAGCGTTCACCTTGTAATCAGACCTTATTACCTCCTCGGCAAGTTTGCCGTCACAATCGAAAAAAGCCTGACAAGCTCGATCTAACTGCTGTTCGACAAGACCTCCCATTGCCAAGACTTGACTACGAACAGCTTCCAACTCCTCATTAAATTGTTGTGAAATATGCTTGCCAAAACTCGTTGTGTCCATAGAATTTCCCCTTCCAATCAACCATAACGGCCAGTGATGTAATCTTCAGTTTTTTTCTGACGCGGATTCGTAAAAATTAAGTTTGTTTCATCGAACTCAATCATTTCCCCCAAATACATAAACGCTGTATAGTCGGAGACTCGCGCTGCTTGTTGCATATTATGCGTAACAATTATGATGCTGTAATCCTGTTTAAGTTTCTGAATCAGTTCTTCGATTTTAAGAGTCGAAATGGGATCCAAAGCCGATGCAGGCTCATCTAGCAAGAGAACCTCGGGTTCAACAGCAATCGCGCGGGCAATCACTAGCCGCTGTTGCTGCCCACCCGATAATCCGAGGGCGTTGTCATCCAATCGATTTTTCACTTCATCCCACAACGCAGCTCCCCTAATCGCCCATTCGATCCTTTCATTAAGAATTCTACGATTGTTGATACCTTGCAAACGTAAGCCATAAGCAACGTTCTCATAGACACTTTTTGGAAATGGATTAGGCTTTTGAAAAACCATTCCGACACGACGCCTAAGGTCGGTTACATTGGTTTCGGGTGAGTAAATATCGTTCCCATCAATAAAAATATTACCTCCGATAGTTACAGTATCGACAAGGTCATTCATCCGATTAAAGCAACGTAGTAGGGTTGATTTACCACAACCACTCGGTCCTATAAAAGCGGTTACTTGATTACGCCCAATATCAAAACTAATATCTTTTAGTGCTTGATTCTCGCCGTAGTACAAATTCAGATTTCGAACCTCGGCAATTGCTTCGGTATTATTTTTATTCAACATTATGAATTGATGATTAAATTAGTTATCAAGCGTTCTAAACTTTTCACGAAGATGATTTCGGATCCTAATTGCAACTAAGTTTAACGAAACAATAACGATAACAAGCAAAAACGATGTAGCATAAACAAGCGGCCGTGCAGCTTCTACGTTAGGGCTCTGAAAACCAACATCGTAGATGTGAAAACCAAGATGCATAAATTTACGGTCCAAGTGAAGGAACGGGAAATTGCCGTCGAGTGGGAGCGTCGGAGCAAGCTTGACTACACCCACAAGCATCAGCGGCGCGACCTCTCCTGCAGCACGAGCAATCGCTAAGATCATCCCAGTCATAATAGCCGGACTCGCCATTGGAAGGACAATTTTCCAGAGTGTTTCTAATTTAGTCGCACCAAGGGCGATACTTCCTTCCCGTATAGAACGAGGAATACGGGTCAAGCCCTCCTCTGTTGAAACTATCACCACAGGCAAAGTAAGTATCGCTAGAGTCAATGAAGACCATAGAATACCCGGTGTACCGAAGGTCGGAGCCGGTAGTGCTTCAGGGAAAAACAGCTGATCTAAAGACCCACCCAAAAAATACACAAAAAAGCCTAGGCCAAATACCCCATAAACGATCGAGGGCACCCCCGCAAGGTTATTGACTGCAATTCGGATCAGGCGTGTCCATACGCCTTGATTGGCATACTCTCGCAAATAAATTGCAGCAATTACCCCAAATGGGGTCACCAGAATTGACATAATAATGACAAGCATTACCGTACCAAACATGGCAGGAAAAACCCCACCTTCTGTATTAGCCTCCCTGGGTTCTTCGCTAGCAAATTCCCATAACTTTAGGGAAAAAAAACCAATTTTTTGCACCAGATTCATCGAATTTGGACGATAGATGCGAATTACTCTAGACAAGGGAATAGCAACGATACGACCGTCCATCATCCGTACGTCAACGGCATCTCTTGTAATATCGGCGTTAAGCATTAACAACCGTTCTTCTAGCTCTTTATAACGAGCCTGATGCGACTCTCGTTGATGGTCCAATTCCGCAAGATTTTCCGGCGTATCCTCTCCATCCAATTCTAAACTACGCAGTTTTAAACGAAGCCGTTCTATCGCATAATTGATGTCGCTAACTTCGCCATTCTCGATATCGCTAATTTTTTGGTTGATTCGGCGGGCTCGCCCAAGCCGAGTCTGTAATTCATTCCAGACCTCACCGTCCCCTAGTTTAAGTGGTTCGCCAAATTCGCGGAGCCTCACTAAAGTACCGTAAAAATTGCCCCATTCGGTTCGTTCTATTACTACAAGATTCTCTGGGATACGAGGTTCACGAACGATGCCGACTTCAAGAATTTGCCGGAAATCGCTACCTAGTTGCTCACGGTTTCCTGTTTTGAGCAAGTACCGTGTAACCTCATTGAGACCCACATCAACAGGGATTCCTGCAGAGCGAAGTCGCTCAGCTGGGACTTTCTCGACATTCCGAATTTCCCCAATGAGTCGATGAATGGATCCATTCTGTTCCCTATATTCGATCTCAAGAACGTCTGAAGGCCAAAAATGTGCTAGTCCTTTTGCACCAATCAGAATTAACAACCCGGTTACTGCAACCAAACTAATAGCCAATGCCCCCGCATTGAGCCAAACCATTGGACCACCACTTCTCAACCATTCTTTCATTATCTCATCCCGTCGATCGAATTCATGCGCTTACAGTGAACTGTATTTTCTACGTAATCGCTGACGAACGACCTCTGCAACCGTATTAAACACAAAGGTAAACATGAAAAGTACTAATGCTGCAAGGAAAAGGACTCGGTAGTGGGAACTCCCAACTTCAGCTTCAGGCATTTCAACGGCGATATTTGCCGCAAGCGTCCGCATACCGTTAAAAATACTGAAATCGAGTACGGGTGTATTGCCTGTTGCCATCAAAACAATCATCGTTTCACCAACCGCTCGACCAAAGCCCATCATAATGGCTGCAAAGATTGCCGGGCTAGCGGTTGGTAAAACAACATAGACTAACGATTGCCAGCGGGTTGCACCCAAAGCCAAAGAACCGCGAACAAGGTGTTGCGGAACGCTAAAAAGCGCATCTTCGGCAAGGGTGAAAATTGTCGGAATTACCGCAAAACCCATTGCCAAACCAACAACAAGTGAATTTCGCTGGTCGTATCGAACCCCGAATGTATTGTAGATCCAAGCTTGGATATCGCCATCAAAGATCTGCTTTTCCAAAGGCACACTGATTGTGATAGCAAACCATCCTAAAAGGACAACCAATGGAACAAGAACTAGGGTTTCCCAGCCTTCGACAGCGTTCCTATACCGAACAGGCAAGTAGTGTGTTACGATCGCTGCCGCTAAGAATCCAAGCGGCATAATCAGCAACATACTAAAAATTCCTAGCAGATGGTTTTCCAGAATTGGCGCCAGCCAAAGACCTGCTAGGAATCCGAGAATGACTGTCGGTAATGCCTCCATAATCTCGATTGTAGGTTTGACCAATTTTCGCATCGCCGGCGCCATGAATTGCGCTGTAAATATTGCGCCCATTATGGCCAAAGGCATTGCAAAAAGCATCGCATAGAAGGCCGCTTTTAGAGTTCCGAAACTCAATGGAATAAGACTAAATTTAGGCTCAAAATCATTGGTGGCCGCAGAAGATTGCCAGGTGTATTCAGGGTCTTGATACCCCTCGTACCAAATCTCCGACCACAGCGCTGACCAAGAGATCTCAGGATGGTCATTCTGAATTTCAAATAGGTGAAAACGACCATTCAGATCTTCAACGAGAAGGGTCTTTCCTCGAACTGATATCGCCATTGTCACTATCGCTGCATCGGTTATCTGTGCCTGCAATAAAGTTCGTCCCGAAGTAGCATAGAAAATCCCTAGTTGTCCCCCCTCAGTTCCCACTAAAAAGCCTTTGCGTCGATGCTCTCCAACGAGCGTCGAAACTGGGGATTTATCGTCAATAAAAAAACTGCGTACCCGCTTAAACTGGTAATGATTGTCTTCATCTCGCACAGGTATCCACTGAGCAACCTCACCATGAGAATCACCTATCAACACCGAAGTATTCCCCAAGAGAAATTGCAAACAAGTGATCTCATCTCCCTCGTCTACAACCTGGGTTATTTCTTGAATTAACGCTAGCTTTCCGTCCTCTATGGCGTAATAAAATAACCGATTATCTGTTGTAGCTGCCAAAGCATGAGTCAGGTCCGGTGCCAACAAAATCTCTGCGAGTGATTGATCTTCATGATAGATGAGTCGCTCATCCAACTCCAGGGTCAGCGAACCATCGATGAATGATTCCGTTAAATTCCACCGAACAAAGATCAGCCGGTTCTCACGAGTTCTGGCGAGTATTCCCACCTTGTCCTCGTCAACGACGAAGGAAAGCTGATTGATGGGTACCCCTTCCTCTTCTTCCAAAGAAATTAACTCTGGTCCAAAAGGAAAAATTAATTCAGGATCAATTGTTCTCTTGTTATCAGGATAACTCACCTTGTAATCATGTTTTACCAACAACACTTGCCCGTTAGATGTTCCCAAAGCAACTATTTTTTGCGCCGGTGCAAGCAGGGAGATAGCAGTGATGTCAACACCCAGCGGAAGGGGTAACTCAAATTGTTCTAAAACATCACCATCATTAGCCTGGAAATAAACCACATTTCCATTCGATTGGTAGCGAACTGCAACACCGCCTTGTTCCTCCAAGTCCAGCAAGAGCGTACGCTCGCCAGGTGCAAAAGTATCGTAGAAGGCAATCTTATGGATCTCTGCCGATTTGAAAATCGGCAATACAACAAAAACAAGGTAGAAAAGGATCAACAAAATTGTTGCAATGACACAAACTCCTCCAAATTTTACGGCGCCAGAGGCGAACTGATCCTTAAAGTTACGCCAATGCCACAACTTCTCATTAAAGGTTGTCATTGTGTGTGCCTGGAAAAAGTACTAAAAATACAGCTAAACACATAATAAAGTAGAACTGTTACAGTTTTATTAAACTCAATGAGGTAAAAAACACTTAACGTGACCCTAATTCCATAATACTACGACTTTTAGTCAACATAGCTCGGCATGCTCAGATAAAGGTTATCCGATATTAAAAACCAACCATGTGGATTTCAAGTTCCAAGTAGGTAACAATCTCATGATGGGTAATGCCTAGAAAAGCAGTGACGCAAGACTACAAGATGATGAGCCTGAAATTCGCCTGGCCCGATTATTCAAAGTTAGTATGAATGGCGGGCATTTTAAGAGACAATTTGGCTTTGCACAATACGGGATCAGGCTTAAGAATGCTTTTTCGAATGCGCAGTTCTCAAGAACATTATCGGGTTTCCTCTGGAAACCACATTAGAAAATTTTAATGAATTTAAATATGTAATTTTGTCCAGCCTTACGCAAGGCTTTTGTTATAAGGCTAATGAGGTGCCGAAATTTATAAAAAAGCCAATCAAATATATAATAAATCCTATGAGGCCTCTGAACCGCTTTTCATTCCGCTGATAAATATTAGAGATGGAACATACTCCAGAATTAGTTGCGGCGATCGATCTTGGATCTAATAGTTTCCATATGATTGTTTCGAAGTTAAGAGATGGTGAACTACATACTGTCGACCGAATACGGGAAATGGTTCGTTTAGCAGCGGGTCTGGATACATCAAAGAACCTGAGCCAACAAGCTCAAAAACGCGCTTTACACTGCCTAGAAAAGTTTGGAGAAAGACTCCGAAGCATGCCTCGTGGAAGTGTTCGCGCTGTCGGAACGAACACCTTAAGAAAAGCCCGTAATTCACCCATTTTTCTGGAAAAAGCCGAACAAGCTCTTGGTCACCCCATCGACATCATATCGGGTAACGAAGAAGCTCGGCTTATATATATGGGTGTATCCCACAGCCTATCCTTTGACAAAACTAGGAGATTGGTAATGGACATAGGTGGCGGGAGTACAGAATTAATTATCGGCGATGGCTCGGTAATCAAAACTAAGGAAAGCCTCCATATGGGGTGTGTTTCCATGAGTCAGATGCAATTCCCTGATGGAAAAATCACTAAATCACGATTTAATCGTGCGGTAATCCAAGCTCGCCAAGAATTAGAAGCTTCCGAGAAACATTTTAAAGCAATAAGCTGGGATGAATCTGTCGGAGCATCTGGCACACTACGAGCCGTAAATAAGGTATTAACCAAAACAGGCTGGTGTGAAGATGGAATCACCCTCGATGGACTGGAAAAACTCGTGGAAAATATAGTCTCAATCGGTAATACCGAGGATTTAGATCTTCCTAACTTGAACCCTGAACGCAAACCAGTATTTCCAGGTGGTGTAGCAATCGTATATGCAGCCTTCAAAACCTTGGAAATCAAAAAAATGTGTATTGCCAATGGGGCATTAAGGGAGGGTGTACTACACGACTTATTAGGTAGAATTCTACATACTGATTCACGTTCAAAAAGCATAACCACAATCGCAGACCGATATCACGCAGATATTGAACATGCCGAACGAGTGAACAGCACCGCACAAAAATTACTTGAACAGATTCTAATCCCCGAACCTATTGAGCGTGAATCTGCCTCGAACTGGCTTGAGTGGGGTATAAAAGTTCACGAAATTGGTCGCAATATCTCCCATTCTCAATTCCACAAACATAGTGCTTATATCTTGGAAAATGCTGATTTACCTGGATTTGGTCAGCAAGAACAACAATTCATTGCATTTCTGGTACGAGGTCATCGGCGCAAAATCCCGGTAAAATTATTTGAAGACGTTCCTACTCCTTGGCGTGAAACCCTTATAATACTGATCGTAATCCTACGGCTTGCTGCTGTCCTCCACCGAAGTAGAGATACGAAACCTTTACCTATACCGCCCATCGAAATCAACAACGACTGCATAACCATGAAATTCTCTAAATCTTGGTTAAAGAAACATCCCCTAACCCACGCCGATCTCGAACAAGAAGCCAACTACCTCGAATTGGCGGGGATCAAGGCGTCTTTGGTCAAAGTATAAGGTACTTATTTAAATCCTTAACTCCATGGCTAATAGTATTTAAAGAGACATCTATGTAGATAACGCATAGCGCCAAAGCATGCGCTGAATTAGTCGTTCAACTCCTCTAGCAATGCTGTTTGAGCTTTAAATTCCTTTCCATTTGCCGTCATCCGGGAATATTTTCCATCGCTTCGCAGAATCCACGCTTGGCTATTATCCTTGAGATAATAACTTAAATCTTTAATAACCCGTTCAGACAGATTCTTATCCTCAATTGGAAAACAAGTTTCCACACGTCTAAACATATTTCTATCCATTAAATCAGCGCTAGAACCATAAACTTCCGGTTGGCCTCCATTTTCAAAATAGTAAATTCGTGTATGCTCTAAAAATCGACCGACGATCGATCGAACTTCTACAGATTCTGAGACTCCCTTAATTCCAGGCCGCAAACAACAAACACCTCGAACGATAAGTTCGATTTTGACCCCCGCTGCTGAAGCGACATATAACGCACGAATCAATTTGGGTTCGACGATTGAATTAACTTTCATTATGATGCGGGCGGGCGCTCCTTGCTTCGCGGTTTTAGTCTCTCGTTCTATTTTTTGCAATAGCGTTTTGTGTAAGGTAAACGGTGATTGTAGAAGTTTATTCAGTTTACTCACCTTCCCTAATCCTGTTAATTGCATAAACACGCGGCTAACATCTTCTCCGAGTAACTTATTACAGGTCAACAACCCGTAGTCTGTGTAAAGTCGTGCTGTCTTAGGGTGGTAATTGCCTGTCCCTAGATGAATGTAGTTACGCAGTTTTTTTCCTTCTCGGCGTAATACCAAAATCATTTTTGCATGGGTTTTAAAACCCACTACGCCATAGACAACATGCACTGCGGCTTCTTGAAGGCGAGTTGCAAGAGAAATATTGGCTTCTTCGTCGAAGCGAGCACGGAGTTCAATCACCACAGTGATTTCTTTCCCCTTTCGCGCGGCTTTTACCAGAGCATTGACAATAGGAGAATCAGGGCCCGTTCGATATAAAGTTTGTTTGATAGCCAGAACATTTGGGTCCAATGCCGCCTGACGCAATAATTCAACTACTGGCGCAAAAGAATCGAATGGATGATGAAATAAAAAATCTTGGTTTTTAACAGCACGAAAAATGTCTTTGTCCCGGTCTAGCAAAGCGGGAACCCTTGATGTAAAGGGTCGGAATTTTAACTCCTGGCATTCTACTAAATCGTTAATCTGACGCAAACGATTAAGGTTTACTGGTCCATTAACTGGATACAATTGTTCCCGAGTCATTCCAAATCGAGCTAGCAAAAAACTGATCGTTTCGTCTGGGCATTCTTCGTCAATCTCCAGGCGAATCTCATCCCCATAGTTGCGCATCGCCAACTCGCCTTCCATTGCTCCAAGCAGATCATCAATATCCTCTTCGTCCACGTACAAATCACTGTTTCGAGTCACTCTGAATTGATAGCATCCTGTGACCTTCATGCCATAAAACAGTTCATCAATGAAAGCATGGATAATCGATGACAAGAACACAAAGGCATTAGTACTCTTGTCACCTTCGTCAGATGGAAGCTTTACAATCCGAGGGAGCGCACGAGGTGCGGGTACGATTGCCCGATCGATATTCCGCCCAAATGCATCCTTTCCTGTTAACGCAATGATGAAATTAAGACTTTTATTCAGAATGCGGGGAAATGGATGTGCTGAATCCAAACCCACAGGACTCAGAATCGGCAATAGTTCTTCCTTAAAATAAGTATGAAGCCATTGTTGATTAGAGGATGTCCATTCCGAACGCTTTAAAAATAGAATACCTTCCTTTTTCAATAGGGGTAGAAAAACTTCATTTAAAACTCGATACTGTTCTTCGACCAGTTGATGCGCTCGAACACTTATCGTGGATAATAAATCCTTCGGGTCCAAGCCATCGGGGCCTACTTTGCTTGTACCCCGCTCAGTTAGCTGGATAAGGCCAGCAACGCGCACCTCAAAAAATTCATCCAAATTAGCGCAGGAAATACACAAAAAGTTTAGCCTTTCCAATAATGGCATTTGGTCGTCCTTGGCTTGTTCCAGGACACGCCAATTAAATTCGAGAAGACTCAATTCTCGATTGATATAAAGATCCGAATTCGTGAGATTCTGAGTAGCCACTATGATTGGTTACGTTAGTTCGATGCTATTTTTTATTCGCCTTCTTCAACTTTTTCGATTTCTTCTCTTTGTTGCCTTGAGCTTTTTGCTTTTTCACTTTAATTTTGTGTTTGTCTTTTTTATCGCCCTTTCCTTTAGGTTTCCCACCACCTTTTCCCTTCTTGTCCTTCTTGTCCTTCATTACTTTCTGTTCTATTTTCTTATCACTTCTAGTTGAATTCTCTACCGTGACAACGGCCTTCACTCTAGATGCAGATCCAATCAAATTGCACGCTGCTTTATTTACTCGAGCCGCACGAATCGAACTAAAACCAGGAATTGTCTCAAGCTCTTCTACCGTAGTTTCCGCAAGTAATTTCACGGTTTTAATTCCATGCTTTGCTAACAAAACTGCTGTATATTCACCGATTCCAGAAATATCTGTTAATTTATCCATAATCAATATCTATTTAAGTTAATTCAAGTTTAAGACATAAGTATGCTCGAAGGTTGATCCCTAATAATCTCTACCCAGGAAATTTTACGGGATCAACACCTCAATTTCCTGCCAAAGCTTCTGATAGGACTCAGTAGAACGACTTTTTTTAATAAATTCAGCAATGGGCAAGCGTTCATACCCCATGCGTTCAATATCACTTGCATAATAAATCACCGTATCCAATACTTCCGGGTGCTCTAGTACTAGATTTCCCATAATTTCTCGATGCATTTTTTTTCGAATATCCGCCATCGAAAAAAAAGGCAGTAATTTAATATCCTTTAAATTCTTGGTTTTCAGAAATTTCTTAAGTTGTTTTAGGGTGCGCAATGACAAGGTCGATGGTATTATCGGAGATAATAGGATATCGGAGGCTTCGAACACAGCTTCCGATAACAATGAAATATTAGGCGGGCAATCCAAAAAGATTAACTCGTACTCCTTAACGAGAGGCTTCAATAATTTTGCTAAGCGTTGCGTGGGTTTTTTCCGTGCATCCAATACCAGGTCTAAATTGCGAAAGGAAAAATCTGCGGGCAGCATATCGAGATTATCGAAGTCGGTGCCTTTGATCAACCCATCGAGTTCACGGTCACCAGAAATTAGTTCTTTACCACCGCCTTTGATTTTGGGTTTAATCCTGAAGTAGTAACTGCTGGCCCCTTGTGGGTCAAGATCCCAAAGCAGAGTTTTGTATCCAATAGTGGCCGCGAGGTGAGCCAGATTAACGGCGGTAGAGGTCTTCCCCACCCCACCTTTGATATTGTATGTGGCGATAATAGCCATACTAAGCCCTTAGTTCACCCGAAAATAATGTTTTGAAAATAGCTTGGTTAGCAGGTTGTTTGAATTTTTCGAAACGGCTGGAAAACTCACGACGTGCTCCTAATCGTTTTTGACACAGATTTTGTACCACAACACCCATTGCAAGGAAAGTCTCAGTTGGAGTTGATTCACGCATCATCTCTTCACCAAATTTTCTTAGATTTTGTTCCTGTATTTCGTAATCTTGAAAATCTCCAAGAATATCCTGAAAGTTTTTCAACACCTTGATCAATTGACTAATTTCGTTTTTTGGGTATAGGCTCTGAAAAAACTCCATCAGATAACGCAGTTTTTTACAGGTTTTCCTTAATTCGTGCAACGCTTCGGGTGCCGATCGACCAGTAATGGCGGTACCTTCTTTGAGTACCCGCCGGTAATTTTTCCATATACGTTTACAGGCTAATTGGCGAATATTCCGTGTTGCATTGGGTTCGACCGGTTTTTCGATTACCGGCTCTTTAAGAAAGGATTCCCACGCTCGCAGCTTAGATAGATACTCGGGTGATTTCAACTTCGCTGATAACTCCTTCTGCGCCGTCACCTGTTTGCGCTTAAGAAATGCGTACAAGGGCGCGATATGGTCCTGCATCGAATCTGGCAAACTTTGTTTATAGGATGTGAAATTTAAGACATAAACATCCATGTCGCGAGCTTTGCTGGTAACCTGTCCTAACCAAGCGAAAAATACTGCGAAGTCCTGGGTTATCTGACTGGGAAAGACATTTTTTATCTGGCTTAATCCCGAGCGTGTTCTTCGGACCGCCACGCGCAAATCATGCAGAAACTCACTATCAATGGCTGCGATTGCACCCGATTCATTAACTTTTATTGCCCTTAATAAATGCTTGTAAATCTTTTTACAGGCCATATCAGCACGCATGTTAGGAGCTAGTTCAATATTCAATTTGGACGAATAGTCCAAAGGTTTACGTCCTTGTAGTTTTAAAGCAGCGTGTAATACAGATTTATTTATCGGTGTTAAACCGAGCGATTTTTCCAGCAATTTACTAATGCGCAGCGCGGCGTTTTGGTAGCCTCTAATCGTTTGAATACATAATCTGTGAGGTAAATCTTCGTATTCCTTGATGCGTATTCTTACTGTGGTTTTCTGATCGTTGTTGAGAATATTAATGTGGTAAGCGCGGTAAGGAAGTAAAGTAAGGGGGATCAACGCCCGCATTTCCAGCACCGGCTTCAATTTCGATTTGATACCAGAGTCACCGATATCATCGGCAAACGTCGGCACTTCGTCCGTTTTTGCCGATGCAATTTGTTGCCCGGACTGCATTTCGATTAGACGCAGTTGGGACAACGTTTGGGAGCAATTTAGCTCGCACAATAGACCGGCTTTATAGAGCCGCCAATCAAAGCTGTCAAAAAATTTCTTAACTGAATACTCTTTGAAGGCAATCTGTAAAGCTACTTTTTTTTCTAATTTCGCTATAAATTTTTCGGCTTTTTGATATCCTGGGATCTGGAAATAAATATTAATGTCTGACATCTCCCGCGTTTTAAACAAACTTTGTTTAACCCCACAATGCTACCTAATTAATATGAAGCATTTATGACAATCAAATACCTAAGGGCATCGAATTTTTTAGGAAAAAATATTTTTATTTAACTTTCAATTTCTTATCTTTCTGTGCCCCATTTTCTATCTGCCACCTCACTTTGATACTGAAACGCTGTTGATTGCCATCTTGCATAGCGCTGAGTTTCAGTTGCATCATTCCCCTGGGGTGGAACTCGATGGTATCGTCTTCATCGCTAAAGTTCAATGTGCCTTTGGCAAGGCTATCACTCATGGCAGCGAGGATTTTTTCTATACTTTTAGCATCTTGTATAGATTCGTGCAGAAAACTTTTTTTATTGTTTTTCATGACCGGTTGAGCAGGGGCTGAAAGACCTTAATAAAGGGATAGTCGGTACTGATCGCTAATACGCGTCCCTGTGGCTGGAATATCGTAACAGCGGCCCCGTGTTCGATGCCGATGCGCTCTTTTTTACGGGTGTGGCGATCAACCGACGCATCGCATTCAAAATTGACAAGTCCTTTGCGTAACATAATACGCTGGCCGAAACGCATATTTTTATGACCGTGCACGATGGCGTGTATACCCTTTGCTCTCAGCATTTTTACGCCATGCCGAGTAATCGGCATGTCCAGATCCCGATATTTGGTACGAATAGCATTGGCAAGAGGACCGTAATAAAATTCAAATAGTGTTTCATTCATATTCTTTTTAAATTGCCTGTTTAAGAGCTTTACCCCCTGTGTTCGAATCAAACGAGCAACATGATCGTCTATCCCGGCGTGGACGAATAAAAATGAACCTTTATGCAATACCAAGCGCATTTTTTTAAAGTACCAAAAAAACTCGCCCTTCTGATGTAAAAACAATTCCTGCCATTTCAGTGCAGCAGCATAGGTATAGCGAAAGTCTAACCCCGCTTTATTCAAGTTTTTCTCAAATACCTTCTCTTTCTCCTTCAACCGGCGAAGTTCCTTTTCTATTACCTTTTCAGGTAGTACGTTCCGGGTCATAATTGGAAACTGTTCATACCACTTTGAAGGAGGATAGAGTCGCTTACGACATTCCTGTTCATTGGGTACATGAGCTAAAGCATGTTTATCTCTTAAATATTCTTGTTCAATTTCGCAAAGGAAAGGGATCGCCTTGGAGCCCATTCGCAAAAAAAAATGTCCACTGCTAAGACCCTTGCTCAAATTCACCGAATGTACCCCAAGTTTTACACGGATATCGTGATTGCCTGCCAGTATATTAACCTTGGCGCCACAGTCGATCAGAAGACGAAGGCAGCGTAACAGTCTTAAATTACTCGGACCCTTGTCAAAACAGTCGCCGCCAATAATGAAGCGTGCTTTGCATCCGATTCGTGTCAGTTTAATCTGGTGATCGGCGGAACCGGTCTTCTTAATACCCCCTGATGCCACTAAAGAAGCAATAAACGCATCGGCGTCAGCATGAAGGTCTGAAAAAAAATATATCGGATATTTGGGCCAGATCCACGGGTGTTCCCGTAAATTTTTATTTAATTGCTCTTCGACTCGAATCGGACTACTACGGTCTTTGGCGGAGGAGTGATATTTACCCAAAGGCCAAATTTTTGCTTTGGACGGAAGTTCGGGTTTTATCCAATTAAGACCTTTGTAATCCGGTAATTTTTGATGGTAGTTTGACATACTAATCTGCAAATCGACTATGTGAATCTCGTTGTTTCCACTCTCCACTTATATGTTGCCAACGGTCATCGTTTTGCAACTCAATGAATATAGGTCCGCAATGATACATACTCAAATCGGTGATTTCTTCGTAATTGAGTATCCCCAAGTAATAGGCAGCATGACGGAATGCGGCACCATGACCGACAAATATTTTTAATTGATCGGCTCTTTGGCGACGTAACGATCGCATTTCCATCGTTAACAAGGAGGCCACGCGTTTACCAGCATCCATCAGTGATTCGGCACCTTGAAAAGGCAAGCAAAAGTGGCTATTGGACATCCAGCCAACAGGTAAATCATCGTACCGTGGGTCTTGTTTGACCACTTCGATTATTTGTTGTGTCGATAAGTTTGCTACACTGCCGACGCATCGCTCGGCTAGATTGGCGTGTTCTTTTACGGTCAGTTTGGCATCGTTCAAGCTTGAAGAAATCGCCATTGCAGTCTGCCAAGCTCGGAGCAATTTTGAAGAAAGAATCACTGAGTCAATTTGACAATGCTGTTGCTGACAAAAATGCTCGATATGGCTGACACTTTTGTACGCCTGGGTAAATCCCTTATCGCTCAACCCGAATGGCTGATGAGCACTCGGCGTATTGGGTAATTGTTGATAATCAGCGTGCCTAATCAACACAGCAAAAATCTTGCTCATCGGCTTTTTTTATCCGTAATTTTATTGGCCAATTTAGCGATTAATACTTTAAGTGGCTCCTGATCAATTAATTCAATTGCTTTTATAAGCGACAACCACTGCCGACATCGGTGATTCTCTTCCCAGTTGTTTTTGTCGACGATACGAGAGACCAGTATCGGATAAACTAAAACTGTACATGTCGCGCCCCATTTTTGGTAGTTGTAATAGCCTAGCATTTGATCGCTAATAGTTCCTTCGATGCCCGCTTCTTCCCAGGCCTCAATCTTTGCGGATGCGGCAGGGGTGTATCCCGGTTCCACTATGCCTTTGGGTATACCCCAATGGTTGTTGCCACTGGAAGAAATCAGCATAAATTGTAGTTCCTCCCCCTCCATCCGATATGGTATCGCCGCTGATTGGAAATAGTAATAAGCTGGTCTTTGGCGATATTCCTGTCCCATCAGTCCGTTATAGGGAAACTCGTTGGGTAACGTGGCGGGACGGTTAATGGATAAAACTTCGGCACAGCCTGGTGTCAGCGATAACCAGTCGTTAGGCATGGCTAAAATTGCTAAAGTAGCGGTAGGTAACAATTTACCACCAGACGACACCGGCAAATCACCTCTTTTGAGGTACATCAACAAATCTTCTAACCCGGGGTTGTGTCCGATTAGCAACACGCGTTCGGCACTTTGAGGACAATGTGCCAGTGCCGCCTTTAATTCATGGAGTCCCCCATCATACAAAAGCTTGTTACTGTATATATGTCGATTAGTTAAGCCCATAGCTTTTGTTAATTTTGCAGCGGTATTACTTGCCCTTTCCGCTGGCGAGCTCAGAATATAATTGGGTATTAGGTTTTGTTCCACTAACCACGCACCCATGCGCTGGGCGGCCCTTTTTCCACGTTTTCGCAGCGGGCGATCAAAATCAGCAAAATCATATCGCCAGTCGGATTTACCATGGCGCATCAAAAGCAAATACCGTTTCAGTTTTTGGTCCATCGCTTTGTCTCTAACTCAATGTTTTGATAAAAAACGTTGCGCAAAGATTCAAAATCCACTCGACCAGACACTTCAAAAACAGGGATATCCGATAAAGTCTTCAAGTATAAATCCTCACTCAATTCATCGGATCTTGATAAGAAAATTCCTTTTCTATCTTGAAAAAACGGTCCTGGCGATTTTTTGATTGCCGCTAATAAATCGCGCCGATTTGATAGGCTTACTTTTTTAAAGGAGAAAGGGCGATCGCTGTTAAGTTGCCAGTTTAATACTATAAACGCGTGCAGAAGCGCTTCATCTTTTATACATTTCCGTTGATATATATTATCGATATCAACGTCAAATTTGTCGTCAATATCCCAAAGGGTTTTTAGGGGAAGATCAAGCAACCGATTTCTTTCCTCAACCGGAATCAAACCATGAACACGGGGGTTATTGACAATAGTACCAGGATTAATGCGCGGGAGTTTGGCAATACCTGTGGCATCGACACCATCAGTTTGACGACGGATAAACAAACGGTCATTGGTCAGGTATCCAAAGCGATCATCATCCATCAGATTCAACATGAATGTTGATTTTCCACCGCCAGAAAATCCTGATATCGCAAAAGCAAAATTCCTATTAACTACAGCAGCAGCATGGCAAATGAGCCAGTTACGTTGTTGCAACCAATTCATGTATTGACTGTTGATGAAATTGATTACTTGATTTGGATGGGCAAGGCAGGGACCGATTGCTATTCTGCAAGATTCGCTCTGCAGAAATAATAATCCCGTGCGAATTTTTCGAATCAATCTACCTCGGTTTAAATCGAAATACGCGTCTTTAACATTGTTTTTTCCAGGTTCGCGTGGCCAATTTTGAAATGATCCAGGTATATCAACGATACAAGATTCGATTGCGGTTACCGTTATATCAGCCTGATCTGCTGAAACAACCCAATGTCTGAAATAACGATTTAAAGTTCCAATCAATTGGGTAGAGTTGCTGCGCAGCTGTATCACACAGTTTCTGCATTTCAAAAAAAGAAGTTTGTCAACCAGCGTAATCTCTCCCATCAGCTGGAGGCATAGTTCATGCAGCACCTTTTCCATGCTATTCCAGAGTTTTCAGCACATTGTCCACATAAAGTTCAGCGACATCAATGCCAATGCCATCAATAGCACCACGAAAGCCACCAAAAGCAGATACTTCAAAAATGACAGGGCCATTTTTCGTTTCCGCGACATCAACCGTGGTATAGGCCATATCGAATACGCTTTGCGCACGGCAAGCCAGTTGTACGATTTCATCCGACGGTTCGGCTGGGGCATACACCCCACCACTATGAATGGATGTATTCCAAGCATCTTTCTCTGCAACTCTCGCATAGGCCCCGAGGTAACATCCATCCAAAAATATCAGCCCCATATCCCGACCGCCCAAATCCAATTTTTTTTGAATATACATAACCTGGTTGTCAGATTTGAATTTTTCTACTGCTTTGCGAACTATTGCTCTACCGTCAGTTTTTCTAATAATACGCATGCCACGGGCTTTGCTAGAAAACAGCGGCTTGAAGATTGCTATTCCAAAATCGTCAACGGTTGTAATAGCATCTTCAATATTTTCCATGATCCGGGTTTCCGGCATTGGAATACCCGCTTGGTTGAGGCTAACCGTGCAACTAAGTCGATCTATCAGTCGTTGGATTTTCTTTGGTCTACTAAAAATTTTCACCCCAGCGTTTTCCGCGATTTTTAATAATTCCAGTCTATCCAACATATGTGGACTGTATTGATGACTAATTTTTTTTACGATGAGTGCATCCATCAGGCATAAGTTTTGTCCTTTGTAGCTAAGTTCTTGCGTGCTCAAATCTAACTTGACCAGACTCATGTCGATCACCAGGTGAAAACCGGTTTTTTCGGCGACTGCTTTTGCTAATATTTCGGTTGACCATTTTCCAGGCAACCCAACAATACCGATTTTTAAATTAGGCTGCATGTCCCAATATTCTCACGAATAGCATTGGATGTTGGATAATAAGCGTAGAAGCATACGGTAAGCCCATTATTTAAAACAGATTAACCAGTAAATAACTCCTCAATCGGTAAGCGATATGCGGCCCCATTCTTTGCTTTCAATTGGACAACCTGTTCGATTAAATAGCGAGAACGATAAAACATGGCTTTGGCTAAGGTTTTATCGAGTGTGAAGCGAACTGAAGTGGCCAAAGAGCGTGCTAGCGCTAGTGCTAGACGCAGGTCATAACCATTATCTTTGTGGTGAGAGGCAAAATCGGCGGCAAAGCGGTACATCGCGAGATTAACCTGGAGCACCCGTTTTCGGTATCGCTGATGAAGGGCCTGTAGGCGATAATTTGATACCATAAACACTGAAATATCCTGTAAATAATCCATATCATTCGATCTATGTAAATCGATGAAATTGATTTTGTCATCTTGGGGATCGTAAATGATATTGTCAGTATTGAAATCACCATGGATATAAACGGAGAATGGCGTAGTAATATTTTTTTCTACCTTATTGGCCATGTTCAACAATTTATCGAATGATGGCAGAGGGATGTCGGCTACGGCGGAGTATTGTTGTTTAAAACTTGGATGAATGCCATAAACATAGGGAAGGCGTTTTTTTAACTGATGTATATAGCGCGCGTTTATTGACTTTTTGCTCTGTGTTTTTTTCCAGACGGACATTAAGGTATCGGTTAGTTTTTGTAATGCTTTATCGAGCAACTTATCAGAACCGTGAAGCATAATATGTTCAAAGGTTTTTCCTTGCAGGTGCTCGATAAGCAATGCCGCAGAAGGCCCTTTTATTCGATAGGATAGGATCTTAGGTGCGATACCCGGATAGATGTCGTGCCAGCTTGCAACATTTTGGAGTTCCTCCTTAAGTTTGTGTTTTTTGCCGCCTTTATACACGGCAATAACGTCTTCATTGTGGGGCATACTGATTCCCGAAACCGTGCTACCAGATTGAGTATCTGCCATACTTTCGAACACTAGTTTTTTGCCGGGACTGCTATTTAAAACGTTGCGAGTCAGCGTGGATAAAGCGTGATAACGATCGATCGTTATCAAATGCCCGAGGTTAGCGGATAATAGTGATTCGCTAATTTTTAACAATGCATCACCCATCGTTTTGATGCTTTTAACCAAAAATAGGGTAGAAATCAAATTGTCGGTATCATCGGTTGCTTTGAGTAAGCAGCTATATTTTTCAATCAATTGCTGACATTTGCGGTCTAATTTCAACTGCGTACGGGCGATTTTCAGAGCTAGTTGGGAATCGTTGTCCCGACAGGCGCGCTCGATCGGTTTGATACCCGATACGACAAAATCAAGCAAAAATTCAAAATTGTCTCCATAATGATTTTTCTTCCCGGTCAAACCAGCCGAATGTTGAGTGCAATCGAGACATAGCTCCCCGATCCGTTCCAGATTAAAAGCGATATTGTCAATTGAACGAAATACTATAATTTCGTTTTCGTTGTACCCCGCCTTATAGATATGCTGGTGACAGTCGTTATGAATTCGTGCTTTTAGGTTCAATATATACCCGCTGCGATCAAGGATATCTGAGGGTATAGAATTCTTTGAACAAGTTACAAACCTTTGCAGTTTTGACACCAATGCACTGACTTCCACAGTTAGAAATTTCAGATTATTGAAAACACTTTTTGGAGGTTGTAACTTCAACCGAATTTGCCTAGATAAGTTGGCTTGGATGACCTCATTGGTCTTTTTAGGATTTCCGCCAGAAATGAAGGTGCTAGAGGTATTTGATCCAGTTTATTTAGAGCTACCCACTCTACCCTAACCTGGTTTTTATCGGGTTTGGGTCCAGATTGCGGTATATAAGATTTGGGAACCTGGCAGTAAAATAATATTTCCAGGCGGTGCTGAATATAGGCTTTTGGTGTGGATTTTGGTTTGAAAAAATCGGCAATATATTCAATTCTTTTTACAATGACACTAGTGGCTATCTCTTCTCGGCATTCCCGTTGGAGCGCTTCCAGTAAGGTTTCACCGTATTCCTGTCCACCGCCAGGTAAAGAATAATAACAACCTTTTAGATCGTTTTTTCTCATAAGCAACAGAACATAGCCGTTTTTTACGATTACAGCCCGAACTGTGTTTCTAATCACTACGTGTAAGTTCTTGATTAATAGTTTTAACCGCTTCCAGAAACCGAATGATTCCATATTCAATAGTATCCTTTAGTTGCCCCCTGAAGCTATTCTTAACCAGAAGCCGTAGCAAGGGAAGCTAATTTAAGTCGGATTATTTCATTATTTGAAGTGAACATGAAGCATGATTAAAGATGACAACGGAAAGATCAGGCCTGATCCGGCTTTTCTACAGTAGATTTTTAACCATCCTAAGTACTAGACAAAAGCATAATAAATTCCTACTCGTGTCTTATACCGTACAATACTTGGAAGAGCACACTCCAACCAATAGTTGGCTGAAGTGTGCGACCTATTCCTAGTTATTGTGTATTATGCCTCATTCACGATTTCCTTGTCGTGTTTTTTATCGTTTCAATCATTTTTTATTTTAAAGCCAGTGATTACAGCAATATCGTCAGTTCCATAATCATCGAAATCTGCGCAGTCAGTACCTGAACCGCAGGCTGAATCATTAGAGTGCTGAATGGCGAGGAACGCAGTTTTGCCATCGGCTGTAAATTCAAACCCGGTCGGTTCAGCCGACTGATCTTTGACCGAAAGCATTTTAACGCAACCATCAGTTTTTACATTACGGTCCGCGCCATCGGGTAAACAAGCAAAGATATCGCCATTTGAGTGATCTTCGATAACGTAGAGATTACCTGTAATCGGTTGAAAAGCTAGGTTATCTAAGGAGTTGAAATCGGGATCGCCTTCCACAAAACGGTTGACAACGACGGTCGCCAGTTCTGGCTCTGCAGTAAAAGGTTCGCTATCTATCCCACAAATAACTTCTCCGTAATTTGAAGCAGCTTCTCGCCCGGTATTCGTCCAACAGAAACGGATTCCGGGGCCGGTATAAGTCGGATCTGAATGCAAATCTTCCGGGCGATAATAACCGGTGGCACCATTGGCATTTGCAGAATTGCGTGCGTCCGCTGCGGAAACCAACACCCATGTTCCATTACCGATTTCACACCCTTGGCCAAATTGTGGGAAGCTACCACTGGTTTCTTCGCGACAATCTGCTCGGAATGCATATACACTTCCATTGACTAATGGCGATTCGGATAAATCATCAATCAGACCACCAGTATGCGGAATCGCCGGTACGAATTTGAAAATTGCGCCACCATCATCATCTTCAGCCGCAGTTCCTGGACGCAGCTCATCGCCGGCGATGACAACCCCTTTTTCTGTCACAGTCAGTCCTTCCCAAGCCATGACGGGCAACGCATCACGTTTGACTATGTTGGTGGAGGGACTACCATTTGCATCCATGATAGTACCGGTCGCACGATCGGTGATTGTGTGGTTCGTAGTATTCGCGACGTCGATCAACTCATATGCTTGACCATCTCCGCTTTCTTCAGTTGCCAGTACTGTGCCCCAAGCAGTTGTCCGAATGCCATCACAACGATCCATTCCGCGTAAAATCGTTTCTACATCGCCAGAATCAATATCAATTCTTTGAACTGATGGATTCAGTTTCTCGATAGTTGACCCTGGAAGTGTTGTTCCCAAATTTTCAACACCCCCTTCAATACAAAAAACCAAATATTCGGGATTGTCTTCATTTGGCCAAAACGAAAACATATCCGCGCTTTGAGCTGCCTTGCGGGTCAGAATTTTTGCTTTAAGGCCTTTTGCGACTTTAATTAAATCATTTGCACTTTGGCCGTTAGTACGTATTTTTGATCCGGTCGTAGAACTCGAGAGTGGTCTTTTAAAACCGAAAAGTTTCTTCGATTCTTTTGCCAGCATTTTTTCTACCTTTTCGCCGAAATCCCTCGATTCTGCATTGGCAGTGGACGAAACAAAAACTGCTGTGCAAATCGCCAGCTTAATAAGCATTTTTATCAACATGGTTTTCTCCAATAATCTATTAGTTAAACTATTTCACACCTGATCAACCAAGTGCGAATGTAGATTAATCACCAAGTATGAAGGATCGATGTCGATGTCATGACAATTAGATGCCAGTTCAATGACAAATTAATGACATAATCAATTCGGAATTGCTTTGGAGGAAGAAATACCTTTACAAAGTTGGTTAAGATTGGGTGTCAATATACCCAATCAACCAAGCCACACCCTTAGTTTTTCAACAAAAACAAGTTTGCCATACCCAAGAATATAAAAAAGCCCATTGCATCAGTTAGAAAAGTCAGAATAGCATTGGTTCCTAATGCGGGATCGTTACCTATTTTGTGACGAATTAGTGGAATACCAATCCCAAATCCCGCCACAAAAAGCAAGTTAAGTAGCATCGCGCAAGCCATGACGGCACCAAGAGGTAGATCTTAATAAATGAGTAATACTATAAATTCGATAATCGATCCCCAAACCACACCATTTGACAACCCTATTAACCGTACTTGGTAATCAGTCGGCGAATGTTGGATGGTGTAATCTGGTCTAACGCTATTGACCGTATTATGAGTATACTGGTTTGGTTTCCAGTATTTCCACCAATGGCTGTAACCACGGGAACCAACGATGCAGGTGCAACCATGTGCACAATCGTATTTTCGAACAACCCGATCACCCAGCTGGCGGTAAACGCGGTGACGATATTAACCATCAACCAGGGCCATCGATTTTTCACGCTTCCCCAAATCCCAGAGAAAAGGTCTTCTTCCTCCTGTAATCCAGCCTGATTGAGCATATCTTCGTCTGCCGCAACGAGCAAATAGTCCTTTATGCGTCAACGCATAACCTTCCAAATAGCTTATCCGTCTGTTCCGGAAGATTTTCGATTTTTCTTAAGTAGCGTGAAACTGCTTTAAGATTGACATCATCGCGAATCGTGATCATGCCGAAACCCATCAAAGCTCCGATTGAAGCATCAGCATAAGAAAGTATTTCCTGAAGCCTTGGAGAACAGCGCGATTCAAGACTGGAATTGCAAAACGGGAATATGCTTGGAGAGATGGCGCTCGTTGATGTGGGTTCGCGTAGCGCTACAGCAATAGTTAAGTCAGATGCCGCATAACATCAATTGACGGAAAGCGTTTTCTATTCATGGTTCGGCAGACCCCATTTTTTACGCTCTATATTATGCGAACATCTTTCCCAAAAACTCGGCAATTGACTATCTAAATCTTTTGCTCTTTTTTAAATCCACCATCGGCGAAAACAGGGTGCCCGGAATCGTCGACATTTCTGAGCAAATTTAGGATTAAATCGTACAATACGAATAGTTAATCGTTTAGCCCGGCGA
>CAZZET010000041.1:0-27117 GCA_964653275.1 uncultured Methylococcales bacterium | reverse complement strand
GATGATTCAAAATACCCACGTTTTGGGGTAAGCTTCGACCGGCCATGAAACACTATGAATAAAAATTATTATCCATTTGACAAGAGCAAATATAAAAATATATATCGTTATGTCCGCAAAAACAATCATCGAATACTTAGCAAAGAACAAAGGCATTGATGTGCAAATAAATGGGGATCGTCCCCATGATATCCAAATACATAACCCCGCGTTCTATAAGCGTGTTTTGATGAATTATAGCTTGGGAGTCGGTGAGGGTTACATGGATGGCGATTGGAGCTGCCAGGATCTGGAAGGCATGTTAAGACGCACTTTGGAATCCTTCGTCAAATCAGAAAACGTCAGCATACTCACCAGCATACAAAATCGGTTGTTTAATATGCAAACAGCCTTTAAAAGTAAAAAGGCCATTCAAAAACATTATGATGTTGGCAATGACCTCTACCAAGCCATGCTTGACCCTTATATGCAGTACAGCTGTGGCTATTGGAAGGATGCATCAACACTAGAAGAAGCTCAGCTGGCCAAAATGGACCTAATCTGTAGAAAACTTCGTTTGGAAAAAGGTCTGAAGGTGTTGGATATTGGTTGTGGATTCGGTGGTTTAATGCGCTATATGAAAGATACCTACGAAGTCGAAGTAGTAGGTATCACTTTATCCGTAGAACAACAAAAACTCGCCAATGAAAGATTTGGGATCGACACAATCTTCTTGAAAGATTACCGCGAGTTGTCAAAATCCGACCCAAATTCATTTGATCGAATTGTATCAACGGGTATGTTCGAGCATGTTGGATACAAAAATTATCCAGCCTTTTTCAAAGCGGCCAGACATGTGATCAAGGATGATGGTATATTTCTTCTACAAACAGTAGGAGGCAATGTTTCTGTAACCCGCCCCGATGATTGGGTGGACAAGTACCTTTTTGCCGGTGGAATGACACCATCCATCACGCAACTAGGAAAAGTATGGGAAGGTTCTTGGGTGATGGAAGACTGGCATAACTTTGGACCCAGCCATTCCAAAACACTGAATGCCTGGGATAAAAGAACCAAAGAATTTTTTAAAACAACAGACCGGTATCCAGTTCGATTTCAGCGAATGTGGGAATTCTATTTGTTGGGTTGCAAAGTGAATTTCGATCTCAGAACGCTGCAACTGTGGCAAATGCTGTTAACCCCGAATGGATTTAAAGGAGGACTGGACCGGGTAGGCTAAAAAATTGAGATGGATTTGAAAATATATGGCTTAATTAAATTTCGATTCCAATTAATGTGTTCGTCTAAATTGTCAAGTCACTGGATCATCGACAACAGAAAGTGTTTACCTGTACATAGGCATGAAAACTGAAGAAAACCTGGATAAATTTATACTTCATCGCAACGATCAGATTGTACAAACATTGCATCTGCTGGCTAAAAATAAGTGCCTGATCAACGCAAGGTTCGACTCGGGAAAATACTCTTTACTAACTGTAGTCATTGACGTGTTAAAAGATAAAAACACAGTCGTTCTCGACTATGGACCGAACGAGGCCATTAATAAAAAATTGCTAAGTTACAATCAGCGCATTGTCTTTACAGGTGTTTTCAACGGAATTCGTACACAATTCTCAGCGGAACGGGTGACTCAGGCAAAATTTAAAGGAAACACTGTTTTCGCTACCCCAATTCCAGATAGCCTGCTATGGCTTGAACGTCGTGAGTATTACCGGATTAAAGTACCTCTCACCGATCCAGTAAAATGCCAGATCACATTGGAAAACAACGAAGTCATTCAGTTGGATCTACTGGACATTGGCATGCCCGGGCTAGCCCTAATGGATCAGGATGATAAATCTGGGTTACCATCCGATATCGAAATTGTACTTCCAAATTGCCAGCTACGCCTTCCCGAGTCCACAGAAGTCATTGACCTACGAATCTGTTATCAAACCGCAATCGGTACTGAGAAAGCTTCGAACAAAAAACGGATCGGGTGTTCTTTTGTTTCACCAAGCCATTCGTTTCAATCAAACATACTCAAATTCATGCAGTTTGTAGAAAGACAAAAAATTCAATTGGACCATTGAGTAGCGCCTGCCCCAACCTCCCTCAATCAGATTTTAAAAATACAGCTAGATGTCAAAATAAAGGTGGTTTGCCGCTTTATCTCGGGAGAAGTTGTTTATCCGCATTTCCACAACCTCAATGTTGCGCAAATTCTTGAAGATGTTCGTAGTCTAAGGGTGATAAATAATCATTGGCAGGAAGATGCCTCGTATAACAATTCCAAAACAGGTTGGATCTTATCTCGCCCAGGTTTGGACCAAATACTCAACTTATATTCGTACGACCTATAATTTTGATTTCAGCAAGCCATTAACCTCTTTGGGGTTAGCTTTCCCATGAGTAGCTTTCATTACCTGCCCCACAAAAAAACCAAATAATTTTTCTTTACCACTACGGTACTGCTCAAGTTGATTGGGATTATCGGCGATCACCTGATCTATAATTTTTTCGATTGCACCACTATCAGACAGTTGCTTTAGTCCTTCCCGGTCTATGATCTCATCGGCAGAATCTTGTCCTTGCCAAAGCCTTTCAAACACTTGTTTCGCTATTTTTCCTGAGATGGTGTTGTCAGCAATACGTTTCAACAGACCTCCAAAACGTATGGAGTCGACCGGGGAGTCTGAAATCTCGAGACCGGCTTTGTTCAAGGCTCCAGATAAATCTCCAGTGATCCAGTTAGCACACATTTTCGGAGAAATCTCCACTTGATCTATCACAGCTTCGTAATAATCTGCCATTTCTCTAGTTGCTGTCAAAATCTCCGCATCATAGTCGTTAAGGCCATATTCGCTTACAAAACGACGATGTTTTTGTTCGGGCAATTCCGGGAGTGTGGCTTTTAACTTAGATTTCAACCTTTCGTCAATTTCCAATGGCAATAGATCAGGATCGGGAAAATAACGGTAGTCGTTCGCTTCCTCCTTGCCTCGCATAGAACGGGTTTCGTCCCTACTGGAATCGTAAAGCCTAGTCTCCTGATTCACTTTTCCACCGTTCTCAAGTAAATCGACTTGTCGATCTACTTCATAGTTGATCGCCCGTTCAATATACCGAAAAGAGTTAAGATTTTTGATTTCCGTTCGCCTTCCGAATTCCTTTTGCCCATTAGGTCGTATCGAAACATTCGCGTCACAGCGAAATGAGCCCTCCTGCATGTTGCCATCACAAATCCCAAGGTAACGCACCAGTATATGGAGTTTTTTCATGTAAGCCACAGCCTCTTTTGCCGAACGCAAATCGGGTTCAGAAACAATTTCAAGAAGTGGAGTCCCCGCTCGATTCAGGTCTATACCTGTAAAACCATCAAAATCTTCATGGAGTGATTTCCCAGCGTCCTCTTCGAGGTGTGCACGGGTCACACCTATTTTTTTTTCAGCACCATCAATATCGATAAACACGTGGCCCTTACCTACCACCGGAAGTTCAAACTGACTAATCTGATAGCCTTTTGGCAAATCCGGGTAAAAATAGTTTTTTCGCGCAAATACCGAATAGGGCGCAATTTCAGCGTCAATAGCTAACCCGAATTTGACCGCCATATGAACAGCTTCCTCGTTTAATACAGGCAACACACCTGGCATCCCGAGGTCGACAACACAGGCTTGGCTATTCGGCATAGCCCCATAAGCCGTGGAAGCAGCGGAAAATATTTTTGATTTAGTTGCAAGCTGCGCGTGTATTTCCAGACCGATGACGGTTTCCCAAACCATGGTCAAACTCCGTTAGCCAACTGGAAAAAAACGATTCGGCCCACCTCTAATTCGCTCCCTAGCCCCATCAAAAAATACTCACTAACGCCTTTGACTCGCACGATTCACCCTTTTTCTACTACAAAATAAGCGATAATTAGACAGTCACACGATATTTTATTTAAAACTCTTAGGACGCCGTATGTGCCAATCGGTAACCTGCTGGTATTGGTGGGCCACATTCAGCAATTTCGACTCGGAAAAATAATTTCCAATAATCTGCATCCCCACAGGCTTTTCTTTTACAAACCCCACAGGTATAGAAATCGCCGCTACTCCAGCCAAATTGGCACCTATCGTATAGATATCCGAAAGATACATAGCAACCGGATCGCTGGTTTTTTCACCAATTCCGAATGCCAATGACGGTGTAGTCGGCCCCATCAATACATCCACTTCCGAAAATGTTTGCTTAAAATCATCACTGATTAGACGTCTTATTTTCTGGGCCTTTAAATAATACGCATCATAATAACCCTTGGATAACACGTAGGTTCCAATAAGAACCCTCCTTTTAACTTCGGCCCCAAAACCCTCCCCCCTGGATCGAGTATATAGATCAGCTAGATCTATTGGGCTTTCACACCGATATCCATACCGGACACCATCGAAGCGCGACAGGTTCGTCGAGCATTCCGCTGGAGCAACCACATAATACACAGGTACCGATAGTTGTAGACTAGGCATTGAAACTTCCCGCACCTTGGCGCCGAGTTTTTCGAACTCATGTACCGCTAATTCAACGGACTTGGCTATTCCCGGATCGAGTCCTTGTTCAAAAAATTCTTTTGGTAAACCAATTTTCAAGCCTTCGATTGAATCATTCAATGTTTCCAAATAATCAGGTACCGGCTGATCAACGCTGGTCGAATCTTTCAAATCAAAACCGGCCATCGCTTGTAGCATCAATGCCGCATCCTCGGCTGTCCGAGCCATAGGTCCCCCTTGATCCATACTCGACGCAAAAGCGATCATCCCCCACCGCGACACCCTCCCATAAGTCGGTTTTAGTCCAGTGATTCCACAAAATGCTGCAGGCTGACGGATGGAGCCGCCGGTATCAGTCCCCGTAGCCGCTGGGACCAGACGGGCGGCAACTGCGGACGCCGAACCTCCAGAAGACCCCCCGGGAACCAACGATGTGTTCCAAGGGTTTTTTACCGGTCCGTAATAACTGGTTTCATTAGAGGAGCCCATCGCAAACTCATCCATATTGAGCTTGCCCAACACGACAACCCCAGCGTGATCAAGACTCTCTACTACTCCGGCATCGTAAGGCGCAATAAAATTATCAAGCATTTTAGATCCACAGCTGGTCCGGATTTCGTTTGTGCAAAAAATATCCTTGTGGGCAATTGGGATACCTGTTAATGGACCGCTTTCTCCCTTTGCAAAGACATCATCTGCCAATCTGGCACGCGCCATTGCTTTTTCTTCGGTTATGGAAACAAAACAATTAAGTTCGGCCCCATGTGCTTTGATCCTCGAAATAAACGATTGAGTCAATTCCAGACTACTCATTTCACCTGCACGTAACATGGCAGAAAGTTCGGCGATGGTTTTGTTATGCATCAGTGTTGATAACAATCCTATTGAAACCGTTTATATAAAAATCAACCAAGGTTATAATAGATACAAGAAGTTGTCGGAGAATCGAAAACTTTTGCGAGAAGACCCTTTTGGCTAGAATTTTCAATCATGTTCATGTTTTTTCGATGACTTTCGGAACTAGATATAAACCCTCCGTAACGCGTGGCGCTTGCGATTGAAAATAGTCTCTTTGATCAATTTCGGTAACTATATCCGGACGGAGACGTTGCGCTTGATCGAGGGGATGGGCCATTGGCTGAACACCAGACGTATCGACGACAGCCATCTGGTCTACCAGATCCAATATACCGGACAAATCCCTTGCATATTCATCGATGTCGTCTTCATCGATTCGAATTCGTGCAAGCCAGGCAATCTTATTGATATCTTTACCCAACAATGACATTAAAAAAACTCCATAAGGTATTTATTACTTTTAATAATGGGAAAGCTTAGCTAATCTTTACAAAGGCAAATATCATACCTCAAATCTTGCCCAAAGCCCCAGTCCATTTGTTAGCTTAAATAATTTTTTGGTAAAAAAATATGTTAAAACGAATTCGCGGATTATTTTCTAGCGATCTTTCAATCGATTTAGGCACTGCCAACACTTTGATCTACATTCGAGAACAGGGGATCGTTTTGAACGAACCTTCCGTTGTAGCCATCCGCGAAGATCGTTTGCGTGGATCAAAATCCATTGCTGCGGTAGGCACTGATGCAAAACTGATGCTCGGCAGAACGCCAGGAAATATCACAGCCATTCGTCCGCTCAAGGATGGTGTCATCGCCGACTTTACAGTCACCGAAAAAATGCTCCAGTATTTTATCCACAAGGTTCATGAAAACAAGCTACTTCGACCCAGTCCACGGGTTCTAATCTGCGTTCCTTGTGGTTCCACACAAGTAGAGCGTCGTGCCATAAGAGAATCCGCTGCGGGAGCGGGTGCTCGGGAAGTCTATTTGCTCGAAGAACCTATGTCAGCAGCATTAGGTGCGGGATTACCGGTCAATGAAGCCCGAGGCTCTATGATATTAGATATCGGCGGTGGCACTTCGGAAGTTGCCGTGATTTCATTAAATGGTATTGTTTACTCTTCATCGGTAAGAATTGGAGGTGATCGGTTTGACGATGCAATAATCAATTATGTACGCAGAAACTATGGCACGTTAATTGGTGAATCTACCGCAGAACGTATCAAACACGAAATTGGTACAGCATATCCGGGTAGTGAGTTACTCGAAATTGAAGTTAAAGGCCGAAATCTGAGTGAAGGGGTTCCCCGAAGTTTTACACTGAACAGTAACGAGATTCTAGAAGCCCTCCAGGAACCATTGTCTGGGATCATAGGGTCGGTCCGGGTCGCTCTAGAGCAAACACCGCCGGAACTTGGGGCAGATGTTGCCACCTCGGGGATTGTTTTAACGGGTGGTGGAGCATTGTTAAAAGATATTGATCGCTTATTGTCCGAAGAAACAGGCCTGCCAGTGCTTATTGCGGATGATCCAATGACCTGTGTAGCACGTGGTGGAGGCCATGTTTTAGAAGCACTCGACGAAAAAGGCACCGCATCATTCTCCCTAGAATAATGGCCTTTGTTACAATCTCCCCATCCTAGCGGAGAAGCTTTCCCATAAAACTTATATTCACAAAAGGTCCTTCCATCAGTACCCGTTTGTTGGTTGGGGTACTGATGTCGCTTGTATTAATGACAGCCGATTATCGTCACAAGCTATCAATTCCTCTCCGAGCTGTTCTATCTGTCCTTATTTACCCTGTTCAGTTAATGGTGAATTTGCCATTTGACATTGGTAATAGAGCCGTTGAGTCAGTTTCGACATACTACCAACTCATTGGAAAAAACCAGCAGCTTCGTAATGATCAACTGATTTTAAAATCGCGATTACTAAAATTCTCTGCATTGGAAAAAGAGAATATCCGATTAAGGGCTCTATTGGAAACTTCCTTTAAACTTGGCGAACAAGTACTCGTCACCGAGTTACTTTCAGTGAACCTCGCACCATTCGAACACGTCGTCATGATCAACAAGGGCAAACGCTTTGGAGTTTATGATGGACAACCGGTGGTCGACCCTTATGGGATCGTGGGCCAGGTACTAAGAACAAATCCTTTGAATGCTGAAGTCATTCTAATTACCGATCCCAACCACGCGATTCCCGTGCAAATTAATCGTAATGATCTTCGGACTATCGCCATCGGAAGTGGACAGATCAATCAATTAAATCTACCCTATTTACCCAATAACACCGACATTAAGAAAGGGGATTTGCTGATCACTTCAGGTCTCGGTGGTACTTTCCCCCAAGGATATCCTGTCGCTAAAATCACAGAAGTTTTTCGTCAACCCGGGCAATCATTTTCATGGGTAAGCGCTGAACCCATAGCCCATTTGGATAGAAGTCGTGAGCTGCTTTTGGTATGGACCAATTCGGACCCCATTCCATTGAATGTACCTGAAGCAGATTCTCCCCCCAAACAATCGGATCATGACAATCAATAAAACTCGTGGAAATGGCGTAATATTAACCAGTTTAATATTCGCCATGATATTACGCATTGTCCCTTTACCTCAGGAATGGGTTATCTACAACCCTGATTGGGTTGCATTAGTGGTTATCTATTGGTGTTTAGCGGTACCCGAAAGATTCGGAGTCGGATTGGCGTGGATCACTGGTCTATTTTGTGACGTGCTGACGGGGAGATTACTTGGACAATACGCCCTTTCGTATTGCATCATCGCTTTTGTATGTGTTAAAACTCACCAGCGTTTAAGGGTATTCCCTCCTTCCCAACAAGCTATAATTGTACTTTTTTTGTTATTGTTAGGCCAGCTACTCATCTTCTGGACTCAAGGCATACGTGGTATTACTCCAGAGCCCTGGCACTATGGGGCTTCTTCGGTATCAGGCGCCCTAGTATGGCCCATAGTTCTCCAACTATTGCGAAAAATGCGGCAAAAACACCGAGTTCAATGACCAAAAGCACATTCCATGAATCGCATCATATCGATCAGGGATAACTTCGCAGAAAACCGACTTTTTTTAAATCGGGTCGTATTCGCTTTTACCGGTGTTCTCGTGCTTATGTTGGCATTGTCTAGTCGACTAATTTATCTTCAGATAGTCGGCCACGAGCATTATGTGACGCTCTCCCAAAACAACCGGATAACAATTTCTCCTATCCCTCCTACTCGGGGCCTGATTTTTGATCGACATGGGAATATACTGGCGGAAAACCAACCAACCTATAGCTTGGAACTTGTACCTGAACAAGTTCCAAATTTGGTTGCCACGCTAGAAGAACTACAAACATTATTAAACCTCGAAGACGAGGAAATCGAACGCTTTAAATCGATTCAACGCCGCAGTAAGCCATTTGAAAGCATTCCATTGCTCCTAAGACTTAGTGATGAGGAAGTATCACGTTTTGCAGTACGACTTCCGCATTTTCAAGGGGTAAACATCCGCGCTCGATTAGTTCGAAATTATCCATACGGCGACTTAACTTCACATGTCATTGGCTACGTCGGACGGATAAACGAAACAGAGTCGAAAAAATTGGATCCCTCCAACTATCAAGGTACACATCACATTGGTAAAACCGGTATCGAGAAATACTACGAACAAATATTGCACGGTAAAACCGGCCACGAACAAATCGAAACAAATGCCCAAGGAAGATCCATTCACGCACTGAAAAAAACAGCGCCATCGCCCGGTGTTGACCTCCACTTAACGCTGGACATCGAATTACAAAAAATAGCTGATGAGATGCTTGGGGAACAAAATGGTGCAGTCGTAGCCATTGAAATTCCAACCGGAAATTTATTGGTCTTTATCAGCAAACCCGGATTTGACCCCAACCCCTTTGTCTATGGAATTTCACATAAAAACTACCAAGCTCTTCAAAATTCCCCGGACAGGCCTTTGTTTAATCGCGCTTTACGCGGACAATACCCTCCTGGATCAGTCATAAAACCTTTTATCGCTCTTGCCGGACTGGAATATGGTATTACTGATGGCAATGACAAAATTTTTTGCCCAGGGTACTATCAGTTGCCAAACATCGATCACATATATCGTGATTGGAAAAAATATGGACACGGATTAATCAATATGAAAGGGGCCATCGCGCAGTCATGCGATGTTTACTTTTATGATCTCGCACTAGGCCTCGGTATAGATCGAATATACCAGTTTCTCAGCCAATTTGGATTTGGCAAAAAAACAGGTATCGATATTAATGGTGAAAAATCTGGGCTTTTACCTTCGAGTCAGTGGAAATCGAGAACTCGCAATCAGGTTTGGTTCCCTGGTGAAACCCTGATCACTGGGATTGGTCAAGGTTTTACCCAGGTCATCCCTCTCCAGCTTGCTAAAGCAGTGGCCCTTGTTGCAACAAGGGGAAAGTCTATTCAACCCCATCTAGTCGAAAGTGTTCATAGTATCAATTGGACAAAAACTATCGACCCTACAAAAGCCGACACCATAAAGGTCAAAACCCATCATTGGAATGAAATTATTGATGCTATGGTCGAAGTGGTTCACGGTCAACGGGGAACAGCCCGACAAATAGGCCAAAATATTCCTTATAAAATCGCTGGAAAGACAGGCACAGCGCAAGTATTTACAGTAAAACAGGACGAAGAATACAAAGAGGATGAAATTGAAAAAAAACTACAAGATCATGCCTTGTTTGTTTCCTTTGCACCGGTTAAGAAGCCTAGAATCGCAATTGCAGTTATTGTGGAAAACGGTGGTCATGGAGGATCAGCCGCAGCGCCCATAGCTAGCAAAATTATTGCCCAATACCTGCAACCTCCATCATGAAAATAGATCCATTCCCAGAATATCACCAACTAAGAGAAAGTACTTCTTCCTCCTTATTAAGGACGCTACGCCTCGACCTCCCCTTATTCGCAGAACTTCTTTTACTCTCGGGCATTGGTACGTTGATACTTTTTAGTGCAAGTGGACAAGACATCGACCTTATAATAAAACAGGTAACCAGATTGGCAATTGCATTTGCAATTATGTTTATCCTTGCGCAAGTTCCCCCCCACCATTTACAACGTCATGCCCCATTATTATATGGGATCGGAATCATCCTGCTCGTGAGTGTTTTGTTGATGGGGGAGGTTGGAAAAGGTGCCCAAAGATGGCTCGATCTTGGTCTATTCCGGTTCCAACCATCCGAAATGATCAAAATTACGACACCGCTCATGCTTTCCTATTATCTCGCTGAACACCCACTCCCACCTCGGATAGGTTCTCTATTATTTACAGGTGTATTGGTTCTTGTACCAACATTGTTGATTGCCAAGCAACCTGATCTAGGGACAGCTCTACTGGTAGCTAGTTCGGGTGCGGCAGTTTTGTTTTTCGCTGGAATTTCCAGAATGATTATTCTAAGCCTTTTCCTAAGCGGTGTTTCCCTCATTCCGATTATGTGGTACTTCATGCACGAGTATCAGAAAGCTCGGGTGCTCACTTTTTTAAATCCCGAAGCTGACCCGTTGGGCAATGGCTATCATATAATCCAATCGAAAATAGCAATCGGCTCTGGTGGTTTGTATGGAAAAGGCTGGCTTAATGGAACACAATCCCATTTGGAATTTTTACCGGAACGATCCACCGATTTTATCTTTGCCGTTTTTGCGGAAGAGTTCGGATTAATGGGTTGCCTGGGGTTACTCACCTTATATTTACTTATCATCGGTCGAGGGCTCCAAATTGCTGTTCAAGCGCAAGAATCGTTTGGGCGACTGCTTGCCGGAAGTTTAACCGCAACCTTTTTCGTTTATGTCTTCGTCAACATTGGCATGGTCATTGGCATTCTTCCTGTCGTTGGAATTCCCCTACCCCTTATCAGTTATGGGGGAACGTCCATGGTTACTTTACTGGCGGGCTTTGGCATATTAATGTCCATACAAACTCACAAAAAATTCCTGTCTCATTAAAAAAATCATGATTCTATTTCGGACCTATTCCTTCTCGTGTCTTTTGCTTGCGTTATTGGTATTTTTTCCAGCTAAGCAGGTTCTTGCCTTACAAAATGTTCAATCTGAAGCGCTTATTTTCATCGATGAAATGGTCGAAAAGCACGGATTCGATAAACAAGTGCTAAAACAGCTATTCAGCCAAACAAAGGTTAACGAAACTGTACTCAAAGCCATTCGATCCCCCTCGGAAGCTAAACCCTGGCATCAATATCGAAAAATATTTCTCACTGACTCTAGGGTACGAAAAGGAGTAGACTATTGGAAAAAGAATGAGTCCACACTACTTTTGGCAACAAATCAGTATGGTGTTCCTCCTGAAATCATTGTTGCCATAATTGGTGTTGAAACGCAATATGGTGGATATACAGGATCGTTCAAAGTCTTGGACTCCCTCTACACTCTAGCATTTGAGTATCCCAAACGCAGTCGCTTCTTTCGAACCCAATTGGAACATTTTTTACTCTTGTGCAGGGAAGAAGCCCTCGATCCAACGATACCCGAAGGTTCTTATGCGGGCGCAATGGGGCTGCCGCAATTTATGCCCAGTAGTTATCGAAGCTATGCGCAGGACTTTGATAAAGATAATGTCCGGGATATCTGGCATAACAATGCTGACACCATTGCGAGTGTTGCGAATTATTTTTCTAAACACGGCTGGCAAACTAATAACCCCATCGCGTATCCCGTCACTGTAAGTGGAAAACTGTATGAATCCGCCTTGGAGAAGGGATTAAAACCTAACCGTACAATTCAACAGTTGCGAGCGCTCGATATCCGGATTCCCCAACTCGTGGATCCACAAGAAAAAGCACGCCTCATAGCTTTCGAAGAACTTAATGGTCCAAATTTTTGGGTCGGGCTGGAAAACTTTTATGTGATAACCCGGTATAATCACAGCGCTCATTACGCCATGGCGGTTTTACAACTAAGCAAAAAAATTCTTGCTCGACAAAGGTAAACCTAGGAATGCCTATCTACATGCGATTTGTTTTTATTATTAGCGTTAACATATCGATATTGTCTTGTGCTCAGATCGCAAAGATAAGTGAGGCTCCCGATGGGGGTCCACCTTTTCCCGTCAACATTGAGTCAGTTGTTGACCCGATTCCAAGAAATGAACCTAAAAGTCCAGGTGGAAACCCAAAGTCGTACGTCGTATCGGGGCAACGGTACTACGTGCTAGAGGAAAATAATGGTTTTACTCAACAGGGCATCGCATCGTGGTACGGGCGAAAATTCCATGGCAGGAAAACTTCGAATGGCGAAACTTTCGATATGTATGCGATGACAGCAGCCCATAAATCACTACCTTTGCCCACGTATCTTCATGTCACAAATCTGGAAAATAAACGTAGCATTATAGTGCGAGTCAACGATCGCGGCCCTTTTGTAAAAAATAGAATCATAGATCTTTCTTATGTTGCTGCCGTAAAACTCGGTATCCATGATAAAGGCACTGGCCTAGTCAATATTATCGCCATCACGAAACCACCCGCGAATCCCAAACAAGCTCCTTCGAACCCAAAACAATTAAATCCAAAGATGTATATCCAGGTTGGTGCTTTTTCCGACAAAAATAATGCCGTCAAATTGAAAAATAGCGTCCAAATAGCAGGGCTACCCTCTACCAGAATTTCCGAAGGCCTTCATCAAAAAGAACCTGTTTTCCGCGTACAAATGGGCCCCATTCTATCGATGAATGAAGCGGACCGGCTATCTAAACACCTCAGCGAACGAGGGTTTACAAATATCCGTTTGATTATGGATTGAATATTTTTTAGATTAAATACACAGTATTTTATGACCCCCTACCATAATAGCTCGTGGTATGATAGGCGATTTTTTTTAAACAAAAAAACCAAGTAATTAAACTGTGACATCCCACCACCGTACACTACATCCTAAAAAAGTCTACTCCTTGTGCCTTCTGGCCGTCTGGTTTATTTCCCAAGCCGCAACAGCAGATATTAGGAAGTTACTTATGCCAACCGCGCCGAATTTGGACGCATCTAGTTTCTTTTTGATGGATTTCGATAGCGGTCACATCATAGCTGACTCGAACTCGGATAAGCGCGTCAGTCCTGCAAGCATCACCAAAATAATGACCGCCTACGTTGCTTTTAACGAACTGACCAATGGTAACCTTAGTTTGGATAATCAAGTTACAATCAGCGAAAAAGCCTGGCGAACAGGGGGGTCCAAAATGTTCGTCGAAGTTAACAAACAAGTTTCGATAGAAAATTTACTCAAAGGAATGATCATTCAGTCGGGAAACGATGCAAGCATTGCTATCGCTGAACATATCGCTGGAGACGAGGCGACCTTTGCCGAGCTGATGAACCAGCATGCAAAGCGTTTAGGAATGAAAAACACCCATTTCGCCAATAGTACTGGACTGCCCCACCCAGAACATCATTCGACAGCTCGAGATCTTGCTATACTAGCCCGTGCTCTGATCAGAGAATTTCCAGAGTATTATAAATGGCATTCGATCAAGGAATTTACGTTCAACAATATCAAGCAATACAATCGAAATAAACTTTTGTGGAGAAACGAATCAGTCGACGGTGTGAAAACCGGTTATACCGAAAAAGCAGGATATTGCCTAGTTGCTTCAGCCTACCGCGATGGCATGCGTTTAATCTCAGTGGTTATGGGCGCCACTTCTGAAAATGCAAGAAACAGTGACAATCAGACCTTACTTAACTACGGTTTTCGATTCTTTGAAACACACAAACTATATGGGGCACAAGATACCCTAGCAGAGACAAAAATCTGGAAAGGGCAAACGGATAATCTGAAGTTGGGACTGGATCAGGATCTCTATGTAACGATACCGAGAAATCACTACAAAGACCTAAATGCAACAATGGAAATCGACAAACGAATCCAAGCTCCCGTGAAACGAGGAAGTTCCTTGGGAATCGTCAATATTACCCTCGGCGAAGAAATTATTGCTTCAAAGTCACTTCTTGCACTCGGTAGCATCAAAAAAGGGGGCATTCTAAAACGGGTATATGATGAAATATTATTACGGCTGGAGTAAACCAACTATGGTCCTGTGCTCGAATATTGACGGAAAATTAATTCAACTTTGACCGCTATTTCCAAAACTTTGTTGTTTCATAGCTAAGCTAACCTTTTTAGTTTCACCTGCCTAAATAAGCTTTATTTTCACTAGTATGCGCCAGTTTAAGTTCATATCTTATGAATATAATGAAGCATCTTCAAATGCGGTTTTTCGATATTCTTTTGAAAAAGGTCCAGTTTTTGAGGAACAAGTTACATTTCATGGAGCACCAAAACGGTTTTCGGATGAAAAACGGATTGCTTTAGATACTTGTTTTCGACATCTTCACCTTGCTGCAGGAACAAGTTACTATAAGTTATATGCACCAAAAGAAATAAGTATAGAGACCCAAAACTTGTCCCAAAATGAAGCAAATTTTTTTAATAAGTTTTATATTAAGGGCCTAGCTGAATTTTCATACAAAAACAACATCAACATACGTGAACGAATTGATTTCCCTTCAACCCAAAATCTAACTGTCAATTCTTCAAGCCTGGCGTTACCCCGACGGTCCGCGGTACTTGTTGGCGGTGGAAAAGACTCCATAGTTACCATAGAAGCCTTAAAAAGAGCCGGGGAAAATATTGTCCTATTCGCGGTAGGAAATCACAAACCGATTCAATCTGTTATAGAAAAATCAAAAATTCCATATATATCAGTTTCGCGAAAGTTATCCCCTCATTTGCATGTTTTAAACAAACAAGACGATACTTTAAACGGACATGTTCCCGTCACGGGGATCATCTCATTTATAGCAATGGCATCCTCTATTATCTATGGATTTGATACTATTGTACTATCTAATGAATATTCCGCTAATGAAGGGAATTTAAGTGTTAATGGTTTCAATATTAATCATCAGTATAGTAAATCAATTGACTTTGAAATTGCATTCCAACGTCACGCCAACCAATCAGTTCTTAAAAATATACAATATTTTTCCTTTTTGCGGCCCTTAACCGAGCTAGCAATTGCACGCTTATTTTCTCACCTCAAACAATACCATTCAGTTTTTGTGAGTTGTAACCAAGCTTTTACGATTCATAAAAAAAACAAAGGTAACGGATGGTGTGGTGATTGCCCAAAGTGTAGGTTCGTATTTTTATCATTGGCACTTTATATGGGTAAGAAAGATGTGGTGAAAATTTTTGGTACTAACTTATTAAATGATCCTAACCAAGAAAATGGTTATAGAGAACTAAGTGGGTTAGAGGGATGTAAACCGTTTGAATGTGTTGGACAAATTGCCGAATCACAAGCTGCGCTCCTAAAACTAAGTATGCTAGGCGAATGGCAAGACACTAAACTTGTAAAAAAGCTTGCGCCAGCACTCAACCGACATCTATACCCGATACATCCCAACTTTGATCAATTCTTTGCAATGAATGACAGTCATACATTGCCCCCTCGATTTAGGAAATACCTTGATGATTTTGCAGGAATTAATTGGGAAGAAAATAGTTATTTGGGGCTTAGGTAAAGAAGCAAAATCGATTGTACAATATCTTCATAATCAAGCTCCTAATCAGAATTTAACCATCATAAATGATGGCCGTCCCAATAGCGCTACTTTAGAACAATTTTCGCAATATGGTCCCATTACGTTTAGGTTTGAGCATGATGTACACGATATCCTATCATCGGCAGATGTCGTTATTAAGTCACCGGGAATAAGCAGTTATCGTCCAGAAATTGAACACGCCAAATCAAAAGGAATCATTTTTACTACCCCGACAAATATTTGGTTTGCCGAAAAAGCTGAAAGCTTAACCGTAGTTGTCACGGGTTCGAATGGCAAAAGCACCACTGCTGCATTACTCGCCTCTTTCCTTGAACATGCAGGATTGTCAGTTGGTTTTGGTGGCAATATAGGTATTCCATTGCTCGACCTAATAAACCACCGAAACCAAAGTTTCGACATTTGGGTGGTTGAATTGTCGAGTTATCAAATATGTGATATGGACTTCAGCCCGGATGTTGGAGTCCTTCTGAATTTATACCCGGAACACGTACAATGGCATGGCACCATTGAGCAATATTACTCCGACAAGCTAAAACTCTTTCAATATTCACACTGCGTTCCAATCCTAAACTTTAACGACAAAGTAACTAAAGAGTTATGCCAGGTACTACCGAACCCCTTATATTTCAATTCGCGCAGTTCTTTTCATGTCGAAAATGATAGGGTATTGGACCGATCAGAACCGATTATTTCTTTGAATGAAATAAGATTAAAAGGAACTCATAATTTGTCAAATATCTGCGCGGCTTTGACTGTACTACGGCACTTAGACATTAATATTCGCGAAAGTATCTCAGTGTTAACCCAGTTTGAGGGGTTGCCTTATCGATTACAAATTCTCGGTGAAAGAGACACCATATTATTTGTAAATGACAGTATATCTACGTCCCCAGAAGCTGCATTGGCAGCAGTTGAAGCGTTCCCCGAAAGACCGCTAACCATTTTGCTAGGAGGTCAAGATAGACAACAAAACTACAAGGATTTAGCTCAACGGGTCTGCAAAAAACCGGTTGTCGGTATTGTCACCATGCACGAAACAGGACCGTACATTGCGAAAGAAATCAACTTGGTAAAACAGCATTCAAAGATTTTCCCTATATTAAAAGAATCACGTGATCTTTTTGATGCTATCGCGGTCGCAAAGGAGATTACCCCCAAGGATGGATTAATTTTACTCTCTCCGGCAGCACCGAGTTATGATGCATTCAAGAACTACCAAGAACGGGGCGACATATTTTCTCGCTTAGCTGGGTTCTGAGTATTTTAAATTGATCAATTTTTTTATGAAGTTTCCATCCTTTTAACATCTTTTGAAAATATCATGGAAAGCAAAGATTCTGTTTTCGATTTCCCTTGCCCATTTCCGATCAAAATCCTAGGGCTGAAAAGCAAAGAATTTGACAAGACCGTACTAAAAATCGTTGGAAGGCACGCACCGGATATAAAACAAGCGTCAATAAATAATCGCTTAAGCAAAGGAGAGAAATACATCTCGATTACAGTAACTATCACGGCAACAAGTCAAAACCAATTAGATAATATCTATAAGGAACTTAGCAACTGTCAAGAGGTATTAATGGCACTTTAATCCATAGTCGTTCAAAGAAACATTTATGTCGATCATCATCCGCAACAGAGGCATTCTGGAGTACACCAGAGTATTGCAAAGCATGCGCCGACTCACTGAAAACAGAAACCATACTACGAAAGATGAAATATGGGTGTTGGAGCACCCTCCAATCTACACTCAAGGACTCAATGGAAAAGCCGAAAATATTATAGATCCTGGAAATATTTCTGTCGTTCAATCAGACCGGGGTGGTCAAGCCACTTACCATGGGCCAGGACAACTCATAGTCTATGTCCTAATTGACCTAAATAGAAAAAAACTGGGAGTCCGTCGTTTAGTCAGCGCATTGGAAAATTCTGTTATATTTACCTTAAACCAATACGGTATAACCGCTTATTCCAATACCAAGGCTCCCGGAGTTTATGTCGAAGGAAAAAAGATCGCGTCCGTGGGCTTGCGGATACGGCGGGGGTGTAGTTATCATGGGCTCGGTTTCAATGTTTGCATGAACTTATCTCCGTTTGAAGGCATCCATACCTGTGGATATCCTAGCCTAGACGTGACCCAGCTTTCCAATCTAAACGGCCCAAAAAACTCTTTGGAAGTCTCTGTTCCCATAATTAATCAATTATTGAAACAGCTTGACTACACAACTATTGATTCATCCCAAAGCATGCTCAATGACTGATTATCACCAATATAAAGCGCCTTCCCGCATCACACCTAATACCCACCAACGAGGATCTGATAAGCTCGCTCGCATTCCGATAAAAGTAATCACTACGGGAGCAGTGTTGAAAAAGCCAACTTGGATTAGAGCCAAAATCCAAAGTGGAAAAAAAATCATCAATCTAAAAAAGATTTTACGGGAAAACAAGTTAGTCACCGTCTGTGAAGAAGCCAGTTGCCCGAATCTAGGCGAGTGTTTTAATAATGGCACCGCAACTTTTATGATCATGGGAGATATCTGTACACGGCGCTGTCCCTTTTGTGATGTAGCCCACGGTCGACCACGACCACTCGACCTCCAAGAACCGGTCCGGCTTGCGAAAACAGTAAAGGCGATGAGTTTAAGCTACGTAGTTGTTACGTCCGTCGATCGCGATGACCTCACCGACGGGGGTTCAACCCATTTTGCGAATTGTATTCGTGCTTTGCGGAAATACAACCCAAAACTCAAAATAGAAATCCTTGTGCCCGATTTCCGCGGTCGAATAAAAATAGCCATAAAGACATTGATAGAAAACCCTCCCGACGTATTCAACCACAATCTGGAAACGGTACCCCGTTTGTACAAACAGGTGCGTCCTGGAGCCGACTACAACTACTCTCTTAGTCTATTGGAACAATTCAAATCGATGCAACCCAAGGTAATGACCAAATCCGGCCTAATGCTTGGGCTCGGAGAATCGATGGACGAAGTAGTATCTGTTATGGAAGATCTATGTGACCATGGATGCGATATGTTAACCCTTGGTCAATATCTGCAACCTAGCCGAGATCATTTACCCGTGATTCGTTATTTCACGCCTGAAGAGTTTAAAGAACTTGCTAGGTTAGGAAACAAAATAGGATTTTCGCATATTGCTAGTGGGCCTATGGTGCGATCATCTTACCATGCCGACATTCAAACCTCCGCAACGATAACCAACCTTTAAAGACGGTCTTAAAACATCGTATCGCTTGCAAAATCCTTAAGACAGCTATCTCCCAGATCAGAAGAATGAATTACGCCTTGTATTTCATAAACTGACCGAAAACATAGACTTGTTTCGAAACATTTTCGGTTCAAAACATTTTTCAAAGACATCCGTTAAGAAGACGTGTTGGACAATGGTATTAGTTCATCTAGTATTTAATAGGTATTAATCTGTCCAGACTTTGAGTCCGTACGTTGAACTTAAGCATGTTAATTGTAATTGGTTAGCAAAATTTTATGCCGCAAATCTTCCACAAATCCCGTATTTAACCACAGCTTTAAAATTTAACTGCATGGTCACATCAGCACAAACAATCCAACTTTGTGGACTCGCAAGAAGCCTTGTACAAGCTGAATATTTCAGCGAAACAGAAGCACAAACGTACCAGGATAATGCAAAAAAGAACAATACCCCATTTGTGACCTACTTGGTTTCTAACAAAATAGTCGATAGCTTATCCATTGCAACAAATGCCTCTTCGGAATTCGGAGTTCCATTGGTAGACATGGAGGCAATCGACCTAGAAGCCGCACCAATTAGCCTGGTGAGTGAAAAACTGATCCAACGACATCGTAGCCTACCGATATTCAAACGAAGTAACCGATTGTTTATTGCACTGTCGGATCCTACCAATTTTCAAGCTCTGGATGAATTAAAATTCCACACACAGTTGAATACCGAAACCATTTTGGTGGAGGATGATAAACTGACTAAGGCCATCGATACTGCTCTCGATGCAGCCGATACATCGATGACCGAATTGCTTGACGAAGATCTCGATAACCTCCAAATTACGAGTGATGAAGATGATCACCAGGAAGAGGGAGACGTTGATGTAGATGATGCTCCGATCGTTCGCTTCGTTAATAAGATCCTGTTAGATGCGATAAAAAAAGGTGCATCGGATATTCATATTGAACCCTACGAAAAAAATCTGCGTATCCGTTTTAGAAATGATGGAATTCTATATGAAATAGCCAGTCCTCCAGCGAATCTTGCCAACCGAATCGTATCCCGACTCAAAGTGATGTCACGCATGGATATTGCGGAACGCAGGGTCCCACAGGATGGACGCATAAAGATGCAGTTATCAAAAAAGCGGTCTATCGACTTTCGTGTTAATTCATGCCCAACGCTGTTTGGTGAAAAAATTGTTCTGCGTATTCTAGACCCCACTGCTGCTCAAATCGGTATTGAAAAGCTAGGATTTGAAGACTATCAACGAAAAATATTTGAAAACGCTATAAAAAAACCCTATGGAATGGTTCTAGTCACTGGTCCAACTGGAAGTGGAAAAACGGTTTCCCTGTACACTGGGCTTAATATGCTCAATACATCTGATCGGAATATTTCAACTGCTGAAGACCCTGTTGAAATCACAGTTGGAGGAATAAACCAAGTTAATATGAACCAAAAAACCGGCCTAACCTTTGCCGAAGCGCTTCGCGCTTTTCTGCGCCAAGATCCAGATATCATCATGGTCGGTGAAATTCGTGATTTGGAAACAGCCGAAATTGCAATTAAAGCAGCCCAAACTGGACATTTGGTGTTGTCCACTTTGCATACTAATGATGCGCCGCAAACCTTAAGTCGTTTGGCTCAAATGGGCATTCCCCCATTTAACATCGCCTCTTCTGTGATACTTATCATGGCTCAACGTTTGGCACGCCGCCTCTGCGAACACTGTAAAAAAGAAGAAAACTTGCCCGAAGATATCTTGATAGGTGCCGGTTTTAAGAAAGAGGAATTGGGAAATTTAAAAATATTCGGTCCCACCGGGTGTGATAGTTGTGTCAATGGGTATAAAGGACGTGTTGGAATTTACCAGGTCATGCCCATTTCAGAAGCGATGACCCAAATCATATTCGAAGGTGGTGATGCCCAAAAACTAGCCCAACAAGCTCGAGATGACGGTGTCAACGACCTACGTGAATCTGGTCTAAACAAAATCCGGGTAGGTATGACCAGCCTAGAAGAAATCGATAGAGTAACCAAGGATTAAACCAATATGGCTACAAATACACAGATACTTTTTTTATGGGAAGGCGTCGACAGAAAAGGCACGCGAACCCGAGGCGAATTAACTTCTAAAAGCGAATTGACCGCTAAAGCTGAACTCCGACGTCAAGGAATCAAGCCAATCAAGGTCAAGAAAAAACCCAAACCATTATTTGGTAAAAGTCAGAAAAAAATAACCACAAAAGACATCGCAGTATTCAGTCGCCAATTGGCCACCATGCTATCCGCTGGAGTTCCATTGGTCCAAGCCTTCGAAATCGTAGGTAGAGGCCATGAAAATCCGAGCATGCAAAATTTACTTCTCGGAATTAAGGGCGATATTGAGTCTGGCCTGACCTTGGCTGATTCGCTGTCTAAACAACCCCTCTATTTTGATGACTTATTCTGCAACCTCGTCAATGCAGGTGAACAAGCGGGTGTCCTAGAGACACTTCTACATAAGATTGCCGATTATAAAGAGAAAACAGAATCGCTTAAAGCGAAAATTAAAAAAGCATTAACGTACCCCACTGCTGTGCTTGTTGTAGCATTTATCGTCACAGCGATTTTATTGATCTTCGTGGTCCCAACCTTTGAGGACTTGTTTAAAGGATTTGGTGCAGATCTACCCGTCTTTACCCAAATGGTCATTAATCTTTCCCGTTTTATGCAGGACTGGTGGTGGCTGATTTTTAGTTGTATGGGCATCAGCATTTATGGATTATTACAATTAAAGAAACGTTCGCGTGCATTCAATCATAGACTCGATAAATTTGTTTTGTGGATTCCCGTAATTGGGGAGATTATGCACAAAGCATCTATCGCTCGATTCGCCCGAACCCTATCAACTATGTCGGCTGCAGGTGTCCCTTTGGTTGAAGCTTTGGGTTCGGTTGCCGGTGCGACTGGAAATATCGTTTATTCGAACGTGGTACTAAGAATCAGAGAAGAAGTCGCGACGGGCCAGCAACTCCAACAATGCATGCGGGCTGCCAGCTTATTTCCGAACATCGTGATCCAAATGATTGCGATTGGTGAAGAATCGGGGTCTCTCGACAGTATGCTTGAAAAGGTCGCTGACTTTTATGAAGAGGAAGTGGATAATGCCGTCGATTCCCTAAGCAGCTTAATCGAACCCATGATCATGGCCTTTTTGGGCGTCGTCGTAGGTGGTCTAGTCGTTGCTATGTATTTACCCATATTCAAGCTCGGTGCAGTTGTATAGGACTGGGGATAAGGGTTTGGTCGCCAAGTCGCATCAAGCATTTAAGTCTTTATAAGACTACCCTGATCGCTAAGGATGCACCAACCTAAGTTTTAGGGAACCCACAGAAATTAATATAAGTGTCTTTAACATTGATTGTAATAAACTTATTTCAACAATACCCGGCCTTCTTTTATACAGCGGTGGGTTGTTTCGGCCTCATCGTAGGCAGCTTTCTCAATGTAGTTGTACACAGGCTTCCGATAATGATGAAAACCGCCTGGCGCATGGAATGCTATGAGTTTCTCAATCTTCCTCCACCGGAGCAAGAAAACCCAACGTTTAACCTCATCCTTCCGGGATCCCATTGCACGAACTGTAATACTGCAATAAAACCCTACCATAATATCCCGATTTTAAGTTTTCTGCTTTTGCGTGGGCGATGCGCACAATGCAAGATGATAATTTCGTATCGGTATCCAATTGTCGAGTTTGTCACCGGTTTAATTTCGGTTATCATTGCCATGCAATTCGGCTTTAGTACCGAAACATTGTTTGCCTTGGTCTTAAGTTGGGGCTTGATCGTTTTAAGTTTAATCGATTTCGATCATCAATTACTGCCGGACTCCATCACAATCCCTTTATTATGGCTTGGACTTTTAATCAGTTTGTGGGGAGTATTTTCGGACACACAATCCTGTTTGATTGGTGCGGTAGCGGGCTACCTTAGTCTTTGGATGGTCTATCAAGTATTTAAACTATGCACCGGAAAAGAAGGTATGGGTTTTGGCGATTTCAAGCTTTTAGCGATGTTGGGCGCTTGGTTGGGTTGGCAAATGCTGCCAATTATCGTACTCCTTTCATCCTTAGTCGGCGCTGTAGTAGGTATTTCGATGATTGTATTTCTCAAGAGAGATCGCGCAATACCAATTCCTTTTGGACCCTATTTAGCGGGAGCTGGCTGGTTATCGCTACTATGGGGTGAGGATATCATGAAGTATTACCTGAATTACGTCGGGCTTGCCTAACTCTTCATCTCTCTTTATGCTAAAAATCGGTTTAACCGGAGGAATTGGAAGTGGTAAAACCACAGTCGCAAATTTATTTGGTGATAAAAGCGTACCCTTAATCGACGCTGACGTAATCGCTCATGCACTGGTCGAACCGACCCAGCCTGCATTCGCTGAAATTATTGATTACTTTGGGCAAAGTGTCACTGACAAAAATGGTGATTTGGACCGGGCCAAACTTAGGAACGTCGTATTTAATTCTTCGAAACAAAAAAAAATACTCGAAGCCATTCTACATCCATTGATATTTGAAGAAATGGCAGCCCGAATTAGCGCGCTTAGTGCGCCGTATTGCATACTGTCTATCCCATTGATAATTGAGAGCAAACGCCAGGATTTTGTTGATAGAATTCTAGTCGTCGACTGCCCAGTGACAAGCCAAATTGCCCGGGTAACACAGCGCGACAAACTCAATAAACAACAACTTCACAGAATAATCAATACACAATCATCCCGATGGCTAAAACTTCTATACGCGGATGACGTAATCGTCAATGACAGCAATTTGGCAGAACTTGTCCAACGTGTTGATAGGATGCATCACCTTTACCTTTCACTTTTCGCGGAAAAAAAGTATGCCGGTTAACTTTTACATGCTTTTTCGCCTAAAATTAGGCAAATTCCCAACGATCTATTGACTAATTCTCGCTTTTAGTCAAAATGGCGAATCTATTTGAGAATTTCACAATATTTTCTGATCTCTTGTAAAACACGATCCGGTTCATCGACTTTGAAAGATCTAACCCTTTACGAATTCCCATTAAACGAAAGAATTCGTGTATTCATGCGCCTGGAGCAACTCTTTAAACAAATTGAGCGGTTCTTGTGTGGCAATACTGTCTGGGACAACCGTGCAACCGTTTCTACGTTGCTTGACATACTAACCATTTTCAGCAGAAATGATATTAAACAGGAACTATTAAAAGAACTCGACAGGCATTCGAACGTCTTGTCCCAAATATCCCAAACTCAAGGAGTAGACACCCGTAAACTCGAAGATCTTATAGTCGATTTGGACGCTATTAGTAACGACCTTTACGCATCCAGTGGGAAAATAGGTCTCGATTTAATGCAGAGTGAGTTATTCAAGAGCATTTCTCAGAGGAGTTCCATCCCGGGAGGAAGCTGTGCCTTTGACCTTCCTGAATATCATTACTGGCTCCAACAATCAGAACAAAGTCGTCAACATGACCTTGAGCAATGGCTGAAACCCTTCGAAACGATCCAAAATGCGATCAGTATCATACTTCAGTTTATTCGTGAAAGTACTGATTGCTCGATGGAAACAGCTGATAGCGGTTTTTTTCAACAATCTCTAGACCATACCCAATCATTCCAGCTTCTTCGTGTAGGAATAGAAAGACTAAGTCCTTATTTCGCGGAAATTAGCGGTGGAAAACACAGATTTACCGTACGTTTTATGGAAGCGGATACCACTAACCGTCCAACTCAAACCGACAAAAACATTCAATTCGCGTTAACCCGGTGCTTGTTTTAAAAATATGGCAAAGGAATCTCCAACAGCAGTCAATTGTCCTCACTGTGGGTCAGTTGTACAGTGGGTAAAAACCCAAGTATACAAACCCTTCTGTAGTGAGCGCTGTAAATTGATCGATTTGGGAAAATGGGCGAACGAAGATCACTTCATCCCAGGATCAAAATTTGATCCACTGACGATGGAGAACGTTGACGACAACTAAGATGTTAATTGTTGGCAAAACGCACGAATACCGGCAATGCCTTGTGCGCCTCGATGTTTAGCATCCCTCAATAGCGGTAGACTCATCCCACCTAATGCAAAAACTGGCAATTTAGATAAGGAAACCATAGATTCAAAGCGATCCCACCCTAGAGGCAAGCTATTAGGATGAGAAGGTGTTCGGTGAACGGGCGATAACACGACAAAATCCACACCTACTTCTTCGGCATGCCGTAACTCCTTGCTGTTGTGGCAAGAAGCAGCAACCCAATAATTTTTGTCGAGCGGACGTTCGGAAATTTCCATCAATTGTTTACTATTTAAATGCAGTCCCGCAGCATTCGCCTTTGCAACCAGATCAGGCATCGAATTGAGCATAACCTTAACCTGTTTTTCTGAACACAAACGGCAAACCTTCACTGCTAACTTTTCATATTCAGAATAACTAAGATTTTTAGCCCGTAATCGAACCAATCCAATTCCGTTTTTGATCATTAGATCGAGATTTCCCTGCATTTTATATGGGTCATCTCGCTCATTCTCCAAAAAGGGATAGAACTCAGGGAGTCGTAGTGCTGTAATAATTGAATCATCGGCCTTTGGAAAACAATATCGACTTAACTGTTCCGGCCACACCCAGCGAACAGGTTGGTTTTCAAGCCCTCGCGCCTCACCGTTAAATTTTCCAATTTTCCAGACATCTAGAAAAACATGTCTATCATCGTAAGAATGGTTAATCTGGATCAGCGGGGAAGCTGATATCACAGTGATTCCAAGCTCCTCTTTCAACTCCCGTTTTAACCCTTGATCAATATTTTCACCTAGCTTAAGCTTACCGCCCGGAAATTCCCACAATCCTCCTTGATGAACATGATCGGCCCTTTTAGATATCAAAACTTGGCCTCTTAGATTAAAGATAACGCCTACCGCAACATGGATAAAACTACGAGATTGTCCAAGAATAGAAGCCATAACGAGAGAAAGCTGATTTAATATAGATATTTCACGTGTATGGGGAAATACATCGATACACAATTATCGAGAGTGATTAAAACGAAACACCAGGAGTCGGAGAGTAGTCATATATCCACCGAAAGTCTACAAACAATTTACAAAGACAATTCCGATTACACCCTACGAAATACAAAACGAATCTCCCTTTATAATTCGAGTACAGTCCCATTTCCACCTGCGAGAGCTACCATACGATTAGCCCTGAAAACCCACCTATTTTTTACCAAAGTCGGAATTTCCCCAAGTTATAGTAGAATCGACTAATATATTAGAGTTTCCCTAACAAATACATAATAAACATGAATTTAGATCGTGTATCCAGCGGACGTGATGTACCCAATGAAATCAATGTCATTATTGAAATTCCGGCCCATTCGGATCCTGTGAAATATGAGCTAGATAAAGAAACCGGGGCCATGTTTGTAGACCGATTTATGTCGACAGCAATGCATTATCCCTGTAACTATGGTTATGTCCCACATACACTTTCCCAAGATGGAGACCCAGCGGATGTCTTGGTCATAACACCCGTCCCACTAATATCGGGATCTGTTATTCGCTGCAGACCTGTTGGCGTTTTAAAAATGATCGATGAAGCGGGTGACGACGCAAAGATACTTGCATTACCGGTAGATAAGATAAGCAAGTCTTACCGCCACATAACCAACTTCAGAGACTTTCCTCAAGATCAATTAGATACGATTGCGCACTTTTTCGAGCACTATAAAGACCTAGACGAGGGAAAGTGGGTTAGAGTAGATGGCTGGGGCGGAATTGACGAGGCGAAAAACGAAATCATGGACTCCGTTAAAATGTTCCAAAATGCGCCAGAGAAACCTAACTTCTAACAATTA